>NZ_JAAKEH010000007.1:0-91363 GCF_011039095.1 Desulfovibrio sp. ZJ200
TTTTTATCAAGAAGGGCTTGCAATTCCCGAATCTCCTCGCATGAGAAACAACTTGGGCGATGGCCATTGGGTTTGGCTGATAATCGTTGGTTTTCACGGTAAGCTCTGACCCAATTGCAGATGCTAGCCGGGGTATAACCTAAAATATCTGCCAATTGCCTGGCTGTTGCTTTTCCATCAAGATACGCATGAACAGCCTTGGTTCGGATTTCTTCAGATGCAAATTTCATCTCTGCAATCTAAACGATTTTTAAATAAAATAAAAGTCAAATTGCTCTAGTCCGAAGCAATGGTTTGCTTGCGTACCCGGGTGGATTTTTTCGCCGCCATGTCCTGCCCTCAGCGCGCGCCCTTGGGAAAGAGCACCACGCCCATTGTTTTGAAAATAATATGAATATCCAGGAGGATAGACATGTTTTTGATGTAATAGAGATCGTATTCCAGCTTGCGGCGGGCGTCCTCTTCTGACGCGCCATAGGGGTAGCAGACCTGAGCCCAGCCCGTGAGGCCCGGCTTCACGGTATGGCGCAGGCTGTAATACGGGATGCCCTGCTTGAGTTTTTCCACAAATTCCATGCGCTCGGGCCTCGGGCCGATGAAGCTCATGTCGCCCTTGAGGATATTCCAGATCTGGGGCAGCTCGTCGATGCGCACCTTGCGGATGAACCTGCCGAAGCGCGTGACCCGGCTGTCATGCGCGCTGGCCCAGACCGCGCCGTTTTTCTCCGCATCTTCGCGCATGGAGCGGAATTTATAGACCGTGAATTCCTTTTCATACAGGCCCACGCGTTTTTGGCGGTAGATCACCGGCCCGGGCGATTCCAGGCGCACGATCAGGGCCGTGATCAGCATGATCGGCGTGGCCGGGATCAGCAGCACCAGAGAGATCAGCACGTCCAAAGCCCGCTTCAACCGCCGCAGCGAGCCGCGCGTGTTCAGCGAAAAACCCTCGGTCTGCAACAGCCATTCGTCATTGATCTGCGAAAGGGGCAGACGCTGCACCACATGCTCGTAAAAGGTGCGGATATCCACCACCATGCGGCCGCACAGCTTGGCTTCCAGCAGCTCATGGGCGATGTCGTCGTCAATGGGCGCGTCGGGCAGCAGCAAAATCATGGTGGCCTTCTTTTCCCCGGCAATCTCCAGCGCCAGGAAGGGCGGCCCCAGGCAGGGCCCCGCGTCCGCGTCCTGGCCTGGTTCGCCCACATAACCGATGATCCTGGCCTGGGGCAGGCCTTCGGCCAGCAACTGCCGCACCTTGCCCGCGCGGTCCACGCCCACCAGAAGGATGCGCAGGGGGTGGGTCAGCCGGTCCGCATTGCGGTAATACAGCCAGCGCCAGCCCAGGCTGAAGCAGAACGAGAGCGCAAAGAGCAGCAGCAGGGTCTCGCGGTCAAAGCGCCAGTGATCAAAGGCATAGGAGGCCGTGGCCGAGGAAATGATGCCCAGCACGCAGGCCACCAGCACCCTGCCCGTGGTTTCCTTGAAGTCTTCCAGGCCCACGCTGTACGCGTCAAGGATGTAGAAAAAGAGCATGTAAAAAAAGATGGTGAACAGCGAGGCGCCCGTGTAGTCCTGAAACACGCTCAAATCCGGCGCAATGGTGGTCACGCCGGTGATGGTCAGGGCCAGCAGCAGGCAAAAAATATCCAGGGCCTGCAAAAGCCCCCTGCGATATGTGCTGATCATTGTCTGTCCTCGGCTTGTTCGGGAGCGAGCACATGCATGTCCCGCAAGATCCGCGCCGCCACTTTTTCGGCGTCGAATTCGGCCAACGCCAGCCTGCGCCCGGCCGCGCCCATTTGGAGAATAGCCGCGGGCGTTTCTATGAATGTCCGCATGGCAGCGGCCAGGGCCTCGGGATCGCGCGGACGCACCAGGCGACCGTTGACGCCATCGCGCACCACTTCCCGGCAGCCCGGCACGTCCGTGACCACAGCCGCGCGGCCCATGCTCATGCCCTCCATGATCGCGGTGGGCGTGCCCTCACGCCAGGACGGCAGCACCAGCACATGCGCGGCGGCCACAAAAGGCCGCACGTCGCGTGTTTCGCCCAGGTATTCGATGCTGCCCTCGGCCTGCCAGTCTTTGACCTGCGCAAGGCTCACGCTGCCCAGGCCCTGCTCCGGCGGCCCCAGCACCTGAAAACGGGCTTCAGGATGGCGGGTTTTCAGCAGACGCGCGGCCGCGGCGTATTCCGGCAGGCCCTTGGCCTCCAACAGGCGTCCCACCAGGAGAAAGACGACCGGCCCGGCTGGCGGCAGCTCGGGAAAGGGCATCTCGGCAAAACGCCGGACATCCACGCCGGTGCCGCGCGCCGTGAGCACGCGCGCGTCAGACTGCAAAATGCCCGCCTCGCGGAATGTGCGGATGTCGTCCTGATTCTGAAAAAAAACGCCTTCCGCCTTGCGGAGCGCCAGGCGGTACAGGAGCACGCTGATCCGGTTGACGCATTTTTTGAAAAGGCTGCCGCCTTCAAAGGCATAGCCCAGGCCCGTAATGGTGGCGTAAATGTGCGGCACGCCTGCCCGGCGCGCGGCCATGCAGCCGTAAATGACCGGTTTTATGGTGGAGGCAAAGAGCAGATCCGGTTTTTCCCGCTGGAACAGCAGCCTGAGCGTCGCAAAGGTGTGCAAATCCCGCAAGGGATTAAGGCTCTTGCGATCCAGCTCATAGTGCAGCAGGCTCGCGCCCAGCGCTTCCAGATCGGCATCCGCCTGCGGATCGCCGGGCGGCGCGCAGCAGATGACCGTATGCCCGGCCCCGAGCATACGGCGGATCAGCACGCTCCAGAAGTTGGCCAGAGCTCGGGCCTGGTTGCCCAGGACAATGATTTTCATGCCTGTCTTTCTCCCTTGGGCCGGACTTTGGTTTCCGGCAAACGCAGCGCATGCGCTCAAGCTATAGCACCAGAGGCCGGGCCTGAAAAGAGGCGCGCCGCCTCCCCACGCGGCAGAGGCAAAGCTCCGGGTTTCGTTGAAGGGACGCTGACGGGCCGCCATCCGGGCGCGAAGCGGCGTGAATTCCGGGACAGTTTCCCTCAAAAAATGCTCTAAGGCCGCGCCGCTCCCGACTTTACAGGCCGCGCCTTGCGGGGTACAAAAACAGGATTCGCGCCTCGCCCGGGAACATCAGGGCCGCAGGCCGCGTTTCCATCAACATGCAGCACACAATGAACAGGACGCAATCATGAGCGCGTATGCCGCCTTGTGCAAAACCATGACCGCTTCCCCCAGCCGCTGGCTGGTGACGGGCGTGGCCGGTTTTATCGGTTCCAATTTGCTGGAGCATTTGCTGAATCTGGGCCAGACCGTCGTCGGGCTGGATAATTTTCTCACCGGCTACCAAAAAAATCTGGACATGGTGCGGGATCTGACGGGGCCCGAGGCCTGGAGCCGGTTCACCTTCATTGAGGGCGATATCCGGGAGCCGCAAACCTGCGCCAGAGCCTGCGAGGGCGTGCGGCATGTGCTGCACGAGGCGGCCCTGGGCTCTGTGCCGCGCTCCATTGACGATCCTCTGCTGTCAAACAGTTGCAATATAGACGGCTTTTTGAACATGCTGGTGGCCGCGCGCGACGCCAGGGTCGAAAGTTTCGTCTACGCGGCCTCTTCCTCCACCTACGGGGACTCGCCCGAACTGCCCAAAGTGGAGGACAATATCGGCCGCCCGCTTTCGCCGTACGCGGTGTCCAAGTATGTGGATGAGCTGTACGCCGACGTCTTTGCCCGCTGTTATGGCTTCAACAGCGTGGGCCTGCGCTATTTCAACGTCTTCGGCCAACGCCAGGATCCGTACGGCGCGTATGCGGCGGTCATTCCGCAGTGGTTCGCCAGTCTGCTCAAGGCCGAAACCGTATATGTCAACGGCGACGGCGAGACCAGCCGCGACTTCTGTTATATCGACAACGTGGTGCAGGCCAATCTGCTGGCCAGCTTTGCCGGCGAAGAAGCCCGCGGCAAAATCTATAACGTGGCTTTCGGCCAGCGCACCAGCCTCAATGAGCTTTTCGCGCTGATCCGCGAGGAGGTGGCCCGCCATCTGCCCGCCGCGGCCGCGGCTCAGGCCGTGCACCGTGATTTCCGCGCCGGAGACGTGCGCCATTCGCTGGCCGACATCAGCCGGGCCCGCACGCTGCTGGGCTATGAGCCGCGCTTTGACGTGCGCCAGGGCCTGCGCCTTGCCGGGGACTGGTACGCGGCCAACCTGTAGCTGACGGATTCCGCAGGCCCGGATCATGGCGCAGACCCTGAAGAGGCTCTGGCAAACCGGGCTTCTGGCCGGATTCGTCCGGGCGGCTTCACGAGCCATCCGGTCTCAGAGCATTTTTTGATTGAAAATGAATATGTTCAATCAAAAAATGCTCTGCTTTCATTAGCAAAATGCTCTAGCTTCCCCCTACCACAAAGGCGCTGGGATAGAGGGCCTTGAACAGGCGCAGCATCTTCTGCGCGCCGAAAGAGTCGGTCCAGGGGCCGACCTGCACGTTCCACATGTTGTTGCTGCCGAACTGCAAGCGGCCCTTGTGCCCGGCCTGCGTCAGGATGCGGACCAGCCTGTGGGCATTCTGCTTGTCGGCAAAGGCTCCCACCTGCACATAGAAAGGTCCGCGCATGTCGCCGTCGGCGCGCAATTGCGGGATGCCGCCCAGGCTTTGCACGCGCACTCTGGCCGTGCCCGCGCCCATCATGTTCAGGCGCGTGGCCGCCCCGCGCGAGAGATCAATGACGCGATCCTCCACAAACGGCCCGCGATCATTGATCCGCACGATCACTGAGCGGCCGTTGCCCAAATGGGTGACGCGCACCTTGGTGCCCAGGGGCAAGAGCTTGTGCGCCGCGGTCATGGCATACTGATTGTAGCGCTCGCCGTTGGCGGTTTTTTTGCCGTGAAAGCCCGGCCCGTACCAGGAAGCCACGCCCACCTCCACAAAGCCGTGCGCGGATTTAAGCGGATAATAGGTTTTGCCGCGCACGGTGTAAGGCTTGCTGCCCGGCACGCCGCCCTTGCGCCAGGAGCCGCGCGAGCCGCAGCCGCTCACAAGCGCCGCGCACAGCAGAAGCGACACACAGACCCAGAGCGCGCGGGCCGCTTTTTTCATGCCGCGGGTCCGGGTTTGCTGCGGGAAGCGGCAGCAGGCGCGGCACAGGCCGCATCCGCCGCATCCGCCGCATCAGGCTCAAGGCTGAGGGCGTGAAGCTGAGCCAGGCCCTCGTGGTCCAGCCGCCCGAGCTTGCGCGCGCGGCAAAGCAAATCCAGCGCGGGCCGCCGCCGCCCGGCTTCCAGCAGATCCTCTGCCGCCAGCAAATAGAGCCTGCCGGGCCGATCCCCGTACAGCGCATGAAGAAGGGCCGGATACTGCGCGCCGAAAACCTCGCGCGCCATATCCTCCTCGCTGGCCAGCCAGCGCGCCAGATGGCTGTTGTCGCCCTCATCGGCCAGATAGCGGGTCAGCAGAAAAAGCCCGTGCGAGAGCACATGCAGGATGCGTGAAAGCTCGCGCGCCGAGCTCTCCGCGGTTTGGGCCGCCAATTCGCGCAGGGGATCGTACAACTCGCCGCTCACTGCCGCATGACGCCCCAACTGAAGCAGGCGGCTGGCGTAATGCTGGCCCTGGAAAGCGTCTTCCTTGAGTTTGGCGCATTCGTGAAAAGCGTAACCGATGCACCAGTCGATCAGGGCTTCCACCGGTTTCTGCCCGGCCATGCCGTCGGGGCAGGCGCTGCCCGCATACTGCCAAAGCCGGCTCTCCGACTGCTCCCCGGCAGCCGGAGAGCCGAAGGAACTGTTGCGGAAGAGGTGGTGGGCAGTATCCTTGAGCCGCCAGAAGACGCCCTTGCGCATGGCCTCGCCCAACAGATCGCGCAGGGCCGAGTAGGAAACCGCGCCGTCCCGCTCAAAGCGGCGGCGCTGCGCCGCAAGCAACTGAAAGACCGTGCAGTAGTCGCGCACCAGATCGCGCACGAAAAAAGCCCTGTTGGCCAGCAACCAGCGGTCGCTCATGCCTCGTCCTCGGCAAGCAGGGCCCTGGCCACGACCAGATCATAGAGCTTGAGCGGATCCGCATTGCGGTTGCGTTCCTCTTTATAGAAACGGGCCGCGTTCTGCACCACGCTCAGGCTGAGCCAGGGGTGGCGCTCCCAGACTTCAGGATGATCCGCGCTCCAGAGGCGGAATTCCACCTCGCCGTCCGGGCCGCGCCGCACATACACGCGGGAGAGGCTGTCGCCCGCATGGGGGTGGTAGTACAAGCCGCGTTCGTCTTTCATGGCATCCCTTTTTGCTGTTGAAATCGCCTGTCGGGCGAAAGCATTCTATGCGTAAAGCCGCCTCTTTGCCAAGACCGCGGGCCCGTGGGGGCATTCACATTTTCAATGAAAGCGATACACTAATAAGGCGAAATCACAGCAAAAAAGTTCAAAAATCATCAAAAAGGCGAATGTCTCGCCTCGTGTCCACAGCCCTGCCGTGTCCGGGGCGCTGTGAAAACGCGATCAATGTTCAGGCGCACCGGTTGTCATCAGCACGAAAATGAGATATGCAACTGCGAGACTGCGTTGCGGCCTGGGGGCGAGGCTTCGGCCCGTGCGCCCGTTCGCAATCCCTTGCGCGGGCCGTCTGCGGCAAGGCGGCCGTTGCGCTGGCGGGGCGCGTTCCGGATTCGGCAAATCCACGAGCCTGGTTCGCGATATTCCGGGAACGGCGCGCTGGAACATGAAGCGCCGGACCGGCATGTCACGTTACTGCGTGATACAACCAAACCATGTGGAGGTATGGCAATGGCGAAATATGCAACCCCCAAGTTGGACGAGCTTGAAAGCGGCCCCTGGCCGAGCTTTGTGTCCGACATCAAACAGGAAGCGGCCGCGAGGGCCAAAAATCCCAAGGGCCTGGATTACCAGATCCCCGCGGACTGCCCCGAAGATTTGCTGGGCGTGCTGGAGCTTTCCTACAATGAGAAGGAAACCCACTGGAAGCACGGCGGCATTGTGGGCGTGTTCGGCTACGGCGGCGGCGTCATCGGCCGCTACTGCGACCAGCCCGAAATGTTCCCCGGCGTGGCGCACTTCCATACCATGCGCGTGGCCCAGCCTTCCGGCAAATACTACAGCAGCAAATTTTTGCGCGATTTGTGCGACATCTGGGATCTGCGCGGTTCCGGCCTGACCAACATGCACGGTTCCACCGGCGACATCGTGCTTTTGGGCACGCAGACCGTCCAGCTCGAAGAGGTCTTTCACGAGCTGACGCATAAGCTGAACGTGGACCTCGGCGGCTCCGGCTCCAACCTGCGCACGCCCGAAGCCTGCCTCGGCCAGTCCCGCTGCGAGTATGCCTGCTACAACACGCAGGACATGTGCTATCAGTTGACCATGGACTATCAGGACGAGCTGCACCGCCCGGCCTTCCCCTACAAGTTCAAGTTCAAATTCGACGGCTGCCCCAACGGCTGCGTCTGCGCCATGGCCCGTTCCGACTTTGCCGTGGTGGGCACCTGGAAGGACGACATCAAGATCGACCAGGAAAAGGTCAAGGCCTATGTGGCCGGCGAAATCAAGCCCAACGCGGGCGCGCACGCCGGGCGCGACTGGGGCAAGTTCGACATTCAGAAAGAAGTCGTGGATCGCTGCCCCACGCACTGCATGAACTGGGACGGCGCCAGGCTCTCCGTGAAAACCGCGGACTGCGTGCGCTGCATGCACTGCATCAACACCATGCCCCAGGCCCTGCACATCGGCGACGAACGGGGCGCGAGCATCCTGGTGGGCGCCAAGGCTCCGGTCGTGGACGGCGCGCAGATGGGTTCGCTGCTGATTCCCTTCATCTCCTGTGAATCCCCCTACGATGAAGTCAAGGAAGTCATCGAAAAAATCTGGGATTGGTGGATGGAAGAAGGCAAGAACCGCGAACGCGTGGGCGAGACCATGAAGCGTCTGTCCTTCCAGAAGCTCCTGGAAGTCACGGACACCCCGGCCGGCCCCTACCATGTGAAGGAACCGCGCTCCAACCCGTACATCTTCTTCAAGGAAGAAGAGGTGCCCGGCGGCTGGAACCGCGATCTCGCCGCTTACCGCAAACGCCATCAACGCTAGTCATAAGGGGGATACGAACATGGCTTTTATTTCTACCGGGTACAATCCCCAGAAACCGATGGAAAACCGGATTACCGACATCGGTCCTCACAAGTACGACGACTATTTCCCGCCGGTGATCAAAAAGAATTTCGGCAAGTGGCTGTATCATGAAATTCTGGAGCCCGGCGTGCTGCTGCATGTGGCCGAAAGCGGCGACAAGGTGTACACCGTGCGCGTGGGCGGGGCCCGCACCATGTCGATCACGCACATCCGCGAGGCCTGCGACATCGCCGATAAATACTGCGGCGGCTATCTGCGCTGGACCACCCGCAACAACATCGAATTCATGGTCACTGATGAAGAGACCATGAAGGCCCTGCGCGACGACCTGAATTCCCGCAAGTTCGATGGCGGCTCCCACAAGTTCCCCGTGGGCGGCACGGGCGCGAGCGTCAGCAACATGGTTCACACCCAGGGCTGGGTGCACTGCCATACGCCGGCCACCGACGCCTCCGGCCCGGTGAAATGCGTGATGGACACGCTCTTTGACGAATTCAGCCACATGAAAATGCCCGCGCCGGTGCGCATGGCCCTGGCCTGCTGCATCAACATGTGCGGCGCTGTGCACTGCTCGGATATCGGCCTGGTGGGCATCCACCGCAAACCGCCGATGATCGACCACCAGTGGGCCGACCAGCTCTGCGAAATTCCCCTTGCCGTTGCGGCCTGCCCCACGGCCGCCGTGCGCCCCACCAAGGTGGAGTACAACGGCGAGAAGGTGAATTCCATCGCCATCAAGGAAGATCGCTGCATGTACTGCGGCAACTGCTACACCATGTGCCCGGCCCTGCCCATTGCCGACGGCGAGGGCGACGGCATTGCGATCATGGTGGGCGGCAAGGTTTCCAACCGCCTCTCCGTGCCCAAGTTCTCCAAGGTGGTTGTGGCCTACATTCCCAATGAGCCGCCGCGCTGGCCCACCCTGACCAAGACCGTGAAGCACATTGTGGAAGTGTACGCGGCCAATGCCCAGAAATACGAGCGCCTGGGCGACTGGGCTGAACGCATCGGCTGGGAGAGCTTCTTCAAGCTTACGGGCCTGAAGTTCACCCAGCATCTGATTGACGACTTCCGTGATCACGCCTACTACACATGGCGGCAGAGCACGCAGTTCAAGTTCTAGGCCAGATATGCGCCGCGTCCGTAAAGCGGGCGCGGCGCATTACCGCCGGAGAGCATCCGGCGCGCAGAACCAGGGGACGCCTGTTTTCTCCTGGAGGCGTTTAAACCCGGCAACGCGACATGCGCCGCCGCAAGAGGAGACAGCTCATGGCAGACGATAAAGACGTTGTTGTTGATTTTCTGAAAAGCAAATCCGCGGCCAAGTCCAAATTTTATTTCAAGGATTTTGTGGATCTTTTTCCGGACAAGGGGCCCCGCGAGGTGAAGAAAATCCTCACCAAACTGGTCAATGAGGAAGTGCTGGAATTCTGGTCTTCCGGCTCCACCACCATGTACGGCCTCAAGGGCGCCGGCAAGCAGTCGCACGCCGAAGGCGAAGACTAGTGCCGTGTAACCTGTAACGTTGCACGGTACGAGCCGCCGGAGCAAAGGCCGGTGCGCCTGCTTTTGCAGGAGAGTTTTTACAAGTCATGCCGCAACTGTGTTGTGGCATTTCTTGTTCCGAGTCTTTCTCTTTGCGTGTACCTTCATTGTGAAATGCTCCGGCGGCTGCGGGAGCATTTCTTTCCTGAGCGCCGGGCGGCGTCGGGCTGCGCCTTCCGGAATGCTCGCCGGCCACGGCAGGGGACAAAGATATCTCTTGCGCTGTTGGTTGCGTCACTGCTGCCTGGAGCCTGTTGCGAATGGATTTCCCGATAGCGGCAGAACCCGCAAGGAGGCCGCTGAGCCCGACAAGGAGGGGAGATGGCGCTTTCCTTTCGTTTGAGCGAGGCTGAGCAGGCATATCTGGCCCGGCTGGCCCGCCTCTCCATTGAAAGCGGGCTGGCGGGCCGGTGGGCAACGCTGCCGCCGGAGCCGGAATGCAAAGAAGCCACAGCCGGAAGCGAAGCAACGCCCGGCACGCTGCTGCGCGCGCTGGGTTCTTTTGTAACGCTTACCTTGCAGGGGCAGTTGCGCGGCTGCATCGGCACAGTTCAAGGCCGGGAGGCCCTGTATCAAAATGTGTGGCGCATGGCGCGGGCCGCCGCTTTTGAGGACCCGCGCTTTCCCCCGCTGACGCTGCATGAATGGGGCCGCGCGGCTCTGCAAATCTCCGTGCTGGATGAGCTCGCGCCCTGCCCTGATCCAACAGCGATTGAAGTAGGGAGGCACGGCCTGGCGTTGCAGTATATGGGGCGCGGCGGCGTCTTTCTGCCCCAGGTTCCGGTGGAGCAGGGCTGGGATCAAAGCGCGTATCTGGACAATCTCTGCCGTAAGGCGGGCGTGCCGCGCGGGAGCTGGAGCGCGCCGGGCGCGCGGCTTTTCTGGTTTGAGGCCCTGGTTTTTCCAGGATAACGGCCTCTGCCTGCGTATTCCCCGGCGAAGCCCGCGTCTTTAGAGCAGATTACCTTTGACTTTTTATGAAAGTCAAAGGTGGCATTCAGGCGAAAAACGCGGTTTTCGCCTGAATGTACGCCGCGTTGCGGCGGCTGCCGCTTTCGCGTCAGCAGAGCATTTTCAAAGTGAAAATGCTCTAGAGCAGATTACCTTTGACTTTTTATGACAGTCAAAGGTAATCTGCTCTATTTTATTTTTGTGAATCCGTGCTTAGCAAGGAAGTCATAAAGCTGCTTGTGCGTCCATTGGGAAATGGTGCCGTCGCTGCAATGCGCTTTCAGGCATTCCTTGACCTTCTGGCGCTCCAGGTACAAAGAAGACACATATTGCACCTCGTGCGCCTGCTTGTAATTGAAGAGTGCATAGTCGCTGGGCATACAGCTTCTCCTTCTTTTCAAAAGATATTATTCGTAATATAAATTTGTCAATATAGCATCGTAAAGATAAGAAAATACTCTTCGATAAAAATTGTGGCGCTAGAGCATTTTCTCTTTGAAAATGCTCTGCTGACGCGAAAGCGGCAGCCGCCGCAACGCGGCGTACATTCAGGCGAAAACCGCGTTTTTCGCCTGAATGCCACCTTTGACTTTCATAAAAAGTCAAAGGTAATCTGCTCTATGTATCAGGAGAAAGGTTGCGCCTGAGCGTCTTTTGCTGTGCGAGATGCTCTCAGGAAGCGCACAGAAAAGCGCGGCGCGGAGAACATTCCGGAAAAGCTGCTTTTTCCAGAATGATTTTATCGGAAAGGAAATGCCTTGATTCGGGAAATGCCCGGAAAGCTCATTCGCCCGGATTCAGGCGGCGGGCAAGGCGCGTATAGCGTTTGCGGGTCTTGTTGTTTTTGACGGCCATGTGCAGAGCGCGAGACTCGCCCACCAGCACGACCAGCCTTTTGCCGCGCGTCACGCCGGTATAGATCAGGTTGCGCTGCAAGAGCACATAGTGCTGCATCATGATCGGGATGACCACCGCCGGGTATTCGGAGCCTTGGGATTTGTGGATGGAAATGGCATACGCCGGGGCCAGCTCATCCAGCTCGTCGAAATCATAGGGCACGATGCGTTCATCAAAGCTGACGCTCAGGCTGCGCTCGGCACTGTCAAGAAAGACGATGCGCCCCATATCGCCGTTAAAGACATCCTTTTCATAGTTATTGCGCACCTGCATAACCTTGTCATGCAGACGGAAGGCCCGATCGCCGCGCCGCACTTCCAGACCGTTGGGGTTCAGGGCTTCCTGCAGGCGGGCGTTCATCCTGCCTGCGCCCACGGCCCCCTTGTGCATGGGCGTAAGCACCTGAATGTCGTTCACCGGGTCCAGGCCGAAACGGCGGGGAATATGATTTTTCACCAGATCCACCATAAGCTCCGCGGCTTTTTCGGGATCATTCTGGTGAATGAAATAGAAGTCCGAAAGGCGCTCCCTGCTGGATTCCAGGCAAGGCACCTCGCCGCGGTTGATGTGGTGCGCATTGCAGATGATTTCGCTTTCAGCCGACTGGCGGAAGATTTCGGTCAGCTCCACCACCGGCGCCACGCCCGAGGCAATGATGTCGGCAAGCACATTGCCCGGCCCCACAGAAGGCAGTTGGTGCACGTCGCCCACCAGAACCAGGGTCGCGCCCAGGGGCACGGCCTTGAGCAGATGGTAAAAAAGCAGCACGTCCATCATGGAGGCCTCGTCCACGACCAGCAGCCCGCACGCCAGGGGATTGTCCTCATTGCGGGCGAAGCCGTCCTCCTTGGGGCTGTATTCCAGCAGGCGATGAATGGTTTTGGCCTCCCGCCCGGACGTTTCCGCCATGCGCTTGGCTGCGCGGCCCGTGGGCGCGGCCAGCAGGATGCGCGCCCGCGCTTCGCCGAACAGTCTGATGATCGCGTTGATGATCGTGGTCTTGCCCGTGCCCGGGCCGCCGGTCAGCACCATGATCTTGCAGCGCGCGGCCGTGCGCACGGCCTCCAGTTGTTCCGGGGCCAGAGCAATGGGCAGATTCCCGACCACTTTTTCCAGCAGCGTTTCCACCTCCGTGAAGCGCACTGATTTCGGCGAATGCAGCAGGCGTTGCAGATAAAAAGCGGTTTTTGCCTCGCAATGGTGGTAACGGCGCAGGTAGATGCCTGTTTCCGTTGCGCCGGGAATTTCGGGATCGTCCATATCCTCGCGCACAATGCGCTCGTCCGCCTCCAGGGCCGACAGGGCATCCGCGATCAATTCCGGCTCAACGTCCAACTGGGCGCGCACCGCTTCCATCAGCTTGTCTTCCGGCAAATAGACATTGCCGTCATCCGTGGATTTTTGCAGCACATAGAGGGCGCCGGCCTGCACGCGCAAGGGGTGATTGTGCTCAAAGCCCAGTTTGGCGGCAGCCGCGTCCGCGGTCAGAAAACCGATGCCGCGAATGTCCATGGCCAGGCGGTAAGGATTTTCGCGCACGATGCTGAGGGCTTGCGCGCCGTAGGCCCGGTAGATGCGCACCGCATAGGCCGGCGTGATGCCGTGCGGCTGGAGAAAGAGCAGCAGATCGCGCATACCCCGGTGCTCCGCCCAGGATTCGCGAATGCGGGACAGGCTTTTGCGGCCCAGGCCGCGCACTTTGAGCAGGCGTTCGGGTTCCTCGTCCAGCACGCGGAGAGTGTCCGTGCCGAAAGCCTGCACAATGCGGCCGGCCATTTCTTCGCCCACGCCTTTGATCAGGCCGGAACCGAGATAGAGGCGAATGCCCTCGCAGGTGGCGGGCAGCATTTCCTCGGCAGTGGAAAACTCCACCTGACGCCCGAAGCGGACGTTGTTCACCCAGCGCCCGCTCACCCGGAGTTGCACGCCCGCCTGGGGGTTGACCATATACCCCACGCAGGACACGGGCTCGCGGCTGAGCGAGCGCGGCGGCGCGCCCGCCACCCTGGCCTCCCCGGGCTGGGCTTTGTCCGGCAAAAGGCGCAGCACCGTATAGCCGTTTTCTTCATTGTGAAAGACAACGCGCTCCACAGTGCCGGTCAGCTCAACGCTGTCCGGGTCGCGCAACAGGGGCAGATCGCTCATCTGCGGGCCGCCTTGCGCAGGCGGGACCACCAGAACCAGTCGCATTGCTCGGGCGGCAGATGCGGGTCGCGGGCCTGGGCCACGGCGCAGCAGAAGACATCGTACTGGCAGATATCCACCGTGACGCCCTTCAGGCGGCACAGGCGCTCATAAAGCTCGCGCGGATCGGTATCGGCCAGCTCTTGCACGCTCTGCACGCCCAGCACGCAAAAATCCGCCAGCGTGGCCTTGCCCACGGACTTGAGATCCGCCAGAGAGCGGCATGTTGCCGCAACGCGCCCGGCCGCAGTACTGTGGTTCATTTTTGCCCCGTGGCTATGCCTGTTCTCCGTAGCGAGCCGTATCTTCATGGAATGAAACGCACATTTGGCGTTCAATGGACAGCGGCACTCTGCGCGCAGGCGGCTGCGTCGGCAGATCCGCGAAAGCAAAACGCGGCGTGCGCAAAAAAAGGTCAAAAAATGCCAGCATCAGTATTTCGTTCTCATAATGCCGCCGGGCAAGGATTTCAAGGCTGTCAGACAGGTATACACTAGATCAGATTACCTTTGACTTTTTATGAAAGTCAAAGGTGGCATTCAGGCGAAAAACGCGGTTTTCGCCTGAATGTACGCCGCGTTGCGGCGGCTGCCGCTTTCGCGTCAGCAGAGCATTTTCAAAGAGAAAATGCTCTAGTCCGCCTGCTGGAAAGCGTGGCGTCTCTTTCTCTCTCATGCCACTGCTTCCGGGCTGCCGGCTCACGCGCCGTATGCCATGCGGCCTTGCAGCAGCAGGGCGTCGGCCAGGGCCAGGGCGGTCATGGCCGAAAGCACGGGAACAATGCGCGGGATGGCGGCAAGATCGTGGCGGCCGCCCACCAGCACTGTGGCGGGCCGCCCCTGCGCATTTACGGTTTGCTGCGCGCGCGCAATGGAAGCGATGGGCTTGACCGCCGCGCGCAGCACAATGTCCTGACCGCTGGAAATGCCGCCCAGTATGCCGCCCGCGTGGTTGGAGGCAAAGCGGACACTGCGGATCGATTCGTCAGGGCCGGGCAGCAGGGGATCGTTGTTTTGCCAACCCGTGCGCCGGGCCGCGGCAAAGCCGTCGCCCACTTCCACGCCCTTGACAGCGCCCACGCTCATCAGCGCGTGCGCCAGCACGGCGTCCAGCTTGTCGAAAACCGGTTCGCCCAGACCGGCCGGAATGTTGCGGGCCACGATCTGCACTATGCCGCCCAGGGTGTCGCCCGCCGTGCGGGCCTCGGCCACGGCGGCATCCCAGAGGGCGGGCGCGGCGTCGGAGGCTGCGAAATAGGGCCGGAGGAGCGCGCCTTCCAGATCCTGCTCGGCCTCGGGCACGGCGATGCCGCCCAATTCCACGCAGGCGGCGCAGATCCGCGCGCCCCGGCGCGCCAGGATTTTTTTGGCGATCGCGCCGCCCGCCACGCGCGCGGCGGTCTCACGCCCCGAAGAACGGCCGCCGCCCCGGTAATCGCGGATGCCCTTGTATTTCTGAAAATAGCCCCAGTCCGCATGGCCGGGCCTGAAGACTTCGGCCAGATTGCCGTAATCACGCGAGCGCTGATCCTCATTGGCAATATAAAAGGCAATGGGCGTGCCGGTGGTGCGGCCCTCAAACACGCCGGAGAGCAGGCGCACGGCATCGGCCTCTTTGCGTTTGGTGGCCGTGGGCCCCTGGCCGGGCTTGCGCAGATCCAGCTCGGCCTGTATGTCGGCCTCGCTCAATTCCAGGCCTGCCGGGCAACCGTCCAGCACGCCGCCCAATCCCGGCCCGTGAGATTCCCCGAACGTAGTCAGGCGCAGAATTTTGCCGAATGTGCTGCCCGCCATGCCTAGACCTCGCCGGTCGTTTGCAGCCGCGCCGACCGCCGCGCCGGGGCCTTGGGCCGCCCGAGCATGACGGCGGCCGCGCCGGCCACGGCCAAAAGCATGCAGTACCAGTTGTTCATCGCGATTTCCAGGGGCGAGATTTTTGCCAGGGAACCGGCCAGCAAAAGCTGCGCGGCCCAGGGGATCAGCCCCTGAAACACGCAGGAGAAAATATCCAGAAGGCTGGCGCTGCGGCGGGGATCGATCCCGTTCTTTTCGGCGATTTCCCTGGCCATGCTCCCGGTGAGGATGATGGCCACTGTGTTGTTGGCCGTGCAAATATCCGCCAGGCTGACCAGCAGGCCGATGCAGAATTCTCCGGCCCTGGTCGTGGCCTTTTTGCCCCTGGCCAGCAGGCGGGACAGGGCGTCCACCCGTTCCAGCAGCCAGGCTATGCCGCCGTGAAAGCGGATCAGCTCGCCCAGACCGCCGATCAGCATGGAAAGGACAAATATCTCGTTCATGCCGGTGAAGCCCTTGTAAATATCCTGGGCCCAGCGCAGGGCGGAATAGGAAGTCTGCGCGTCCGCGCCCAGGAGCAGCCCCACCGCGCCGCTGAACACAATGCCGGCAGCCAGAACCACAAAGACGTTCAGCCCCAGAAGCGCCAGGATCAACACGGTAAGATAGGGCAAAACCTTAATGAAATTGTAGTCCGCCAACTGCACCTGTGTGCCGTTTGCCCCGGTCAGCCAGAGCAGGACTGCCGTAAGCAGGGCCGCGGGCAGGGCAATGGCGAAATTCATGCGGAACTTGTCGCCCATCTCGCAGCCCTGTGTGCGGGTGGCGGCAATGGTGGTGTCGGAAATCATGGAAAGATTGTCGCCGAACATGGCCCCGCCCAGAACCACGCCCATGAGCAGAGGGATCTCAATGTTGGTCTGGGCCGCCACGCCCAGCGCAATGGGCGTGATGGCCGCCACCGTGCCCATGCTGGTGCCCATGGCCGTGGAGACAAAAGCGCCCACAATGAACAGACCCGGCAAAATGAAGGAAGGCGGCACCAGGGACAAGCCGAAGTTCACCGTGGCCTGCACGCTGCCGATGGCCGTGGCCACGGCCGCAAAGCCCCCGGCCAGCAGGTAGATCATGCACATGGTCATGATGTTCAGCTCGCCCGCGCCGGTCAGAAAGATGGTGATTTTTTTCTGCAGACGGCCCCGGCCCACGCCCCCCTGGAGCAGGGCCAGGGCAATGGCGGGCATGATCGCCACAGTTGCCGAGAGCTGGTAAAAGGCCATGCTCGTGCCGGAGGCCGTGAGCGCCACGCCGGTACCGATGAAGATGCCCAGAAAGAGAAGAAGGGGCAGGAGGGCCGCGAAACTGCTCTGAGGGGAGGTCTGGCTCATGGGGCTCCTTGGGTCTGGCGTTGCCGGCCGGGGCGCGCGCCCGCGGCTGGACCGGTGTTGCAGTATATGAAAGGCTCCTGCCGCTGGCAAGACTTCCGGCGCTTTGCGCATCTCGTTCTGAGCGGCAAAGAAGACGAAGAAGGTGCCGGACTGCCGCGCAGCCTGGGGGTATTTTGTACAATCCGCCTTTTCCGCGCCCACGGGGTGATCGGCGCGTTTTGGAGGCTCACGGACTGTGGAGCGTTTTGCTCATGAAATGAGAGCATTTTCTCTTTGAAAATGCTCTCATTGCAAGAAAATGATTGGATTGCGCGAGGGCATTCCTGTCCGGCTAAGGGATAAGAAAAAAGTCCGAAATCTCCGGCAAATGTGGTACAAAGGGTTCAGATAACGCCCTAGAGCACCCTGAAATACACTGCCGGTTCCCTGAGCAGCCCCGCGTCAACCGCGCGCTGGAGCGCGTCGCTCATGGCCCGGGCCGTGGTTTCATGGGTCATGAAGACCAGGGGCACGCCCTGGCCCTCGTCCGCTTTCTGGATCATCTGGGCCACGCTGATGCCCTCGGCGGCCATGCAGCCGGAAATATCCCGCAGCACGCCGGGCGCGTCCCGGACCATGACCCGCACATAATAGCAGGAGCGCCATTCCTCGGGCGGCACAATGGCGGCCTTGGGCAGTTCCCTGCCCACAAATCCCGTGTTGTTGGGCCGCTCCTCGCGGGCCACGGCCATCAGGTCGGCCAGCACGGCCCCGGCAGTGGGCAGATCCCCGGCCCCGCGCCCGTGGAAGAAGAGCGAACCCGCGGCATTGGCCTCCACGCGCGCGGCATTGTACACGCCGCCCACGCGGGCCAGCAAAAAGGTGTGGTGCACCAGAGCCGGAAAAACCCCTGCCTCCAGGCGCACCGGGCGGTCGGCGGCGTCGCCCGCGCACTCCTTGCCGTCCTTTTTCGCCTCGGGGCAGGGCACCTCGCGCACCTGGGCGATGAGCTTGACGCGGTAGCCGAATTCGCGCGCCAGACGGATATCCAGGCCCGAAAGGCCCCTGATGCCGCGCACGGACAAGGCCGTATACGGATAATTGACCCCGTAGGCCAGCCGGATCAGCAGGATCAGCTTGTGCGCCGCGTCATGGCCGTCAATGTCCAGCGTGGGATCGGCCTCGGCATAGCCCAGCTCCTGCGCCTGCTTCAGGGCCACATCGAAATCCAGGCCGTTGGAGGTCATTTCCGAGAGGATATAATTGCTGGTGCCGTTCAGAATGCCCATGAGCGAGGAAATACGGTTGCCGGTCAGGCTTTCCTTCAGGGCCTGCACAATGGGGATGGCCCCGGCCACGCTGGCCTCATACCGTAAAATGCGTTTTTTGCGCTCGGCCTTTTGAAAGAGGGCCAGACCCTCCTCGGCCAGCAGGGCCTTGTTGGCCGTGACAATGTGCTTGCCCTGATCCAGGGCGCGGTCGATGAGCGCGCGGGCCCGGTCAATGCCGCCGATCAGCTCCACCAGCACGTCGATGCCCGGATCGTCGGTGAGCGCCGCGGGCTCCGTGGTCAGTTCCGCGCCCGCGGGCAGGGGCACGCTGCGGGCCTTTTGCGCGTCGCGCACCAGCACGCGCCTGACCACGATGTCGCGGCCCGTGCGCCTGCGGATGATGTCCGCGTTTTCCTTGAGCAGGCGCGCCAGGCCGCCGCCCACCGTGCCGAAACCGGCCAGGCCGGCCACCAGGGGTTTGCTTTCGTTGGCTTTGCTCATGCCTGCTCCGGCGCGCCCGAGAGCAGGCGGCGCATATTGCTCACGGCCTGCCGGGTGCGATGTTCGTTTTCAATAAGCGCGAAGCGCACATACTCGTCGCCGCAGGAGCCGAAGCCCAGGCCCGGCGACACGGCCACATGCGCCTCGGTCAGCAGCAGCTTGGAAAATTCCACGGAGCCCATTTTGCGAAAAGCTTCGGGAATCCGCGCCCAGACAAACATGGTGGCCCTGGGCGCGGGCACCTCCCAGCCGATGCGCTTCAGGCCCTCAATGAGCCGGTCGCGGCGCTCGCGGTAAATGTCGCAAATCTCCTGCACGCAGTGGTCAGGCCCGTTGAGGGCCACGGTGGAGGCGATCTGAATCGGCTGGAAGATGCCGTAATCCAGATAGCTCTTGATCCGGGCCAGGGCGTGCACCAGACGCTTGTTGCCCAGGCAGAAGCCCACCCGCCAGCCGGGCATGGAATAGCTTTTGGACAGGGTGTAAAATTCCACGCCCACATCCCTGGCCCCTTTGGCCTGCAAAAAGCTGGGCGCTTTGTAGCCGTCAAAAACCAAATCCGCATAGGCCAGATCGTGAATGACCCACAGGCCGTTTTCTCTGGCGAAATCCGCCACCTTCTGAAAAAAGGCCAAATCCGTCACTTCCGTGGTGGGATTGTGCGGATAGCACAAAAAAAGAATCTTGGGCTTGGGCCACGCCTGCCGCGTGGCGGCCGTGAGATCCTCAAAAAAATCGCGCCCGGGCCCGATGGGCACGCTGCGCACGTCGCCGCCCGCGATGACCGGCGCGTATTTGTGAATGGGATAGGTGGGGTCCGGCGCCAGAACCACATCCCCGGGCGAAAGCATGGCCAGGGAAAGGTGCGCAAGGCCCTCCTTGGAACCCATGGTCACAATGGCCTCGCTTTCCGGATCCAGCTCCACGCCATAGAGCCGGGCATAGCGATCGCAGATCGCCTTGCGCAGGTTGGGGATGCCCCTGGAGAGCGAGTAACGGTGATTCACGGGCTTTTGGGCCGCCTCGACCAGTTTTTCCACAATGGGCGCGGGCGTGGGAATATCCGGATTGCCCATGCTGAAATCCACAATGTCGACATTCTGGCGACGCAGCCGCATCTTCAGTTCGCCGACAACCGCGAACACATACGGGGGCAGACGCTGGATACGCGAAAACTCTTCCATCCTCTCCTCTCCTTGCTCGGATCAGGGCCGGGGAAAGCGCGCTCGGCGCGCGGCATGGAGCAGCATAGACGGCTCTGCGCCTTCTTGTAAAGGAATTTGCCGGAACCGCCGCACGCTTGCCGCCGCTTTTGCAATTCAGGGCATTGTCATGTATTGGCAAAAAGCGCCTGCCACGGCGTCCCCCGGAACATCTACCGGCGGCTTGCGCGCCGGGAACGCATTTTTGTTCGCAGAGCGTTTTGGTAATGAAATTAGCGAAACGCTCTGCAAATGCAATGTAAACAGGAGCTTGCATGGACGATCACATTCGTTTTGATCCCGAGGCGCTCACCTTGCATCTGCTGGATCAGCGCCTTTTGCCCGGGCAGGAGGTTCATGTGGCCTGCCGCACAGTACAGGATGTGATTGCCGCTCTGCAAAACATGGTGGTGCGCGGTGCCCCGGCCATTGGCGTCACCGCTGCCTGGGGCTGCGCGCTGGCCGCGGCCGGGGCCGGGAATGGCCCGGACTGGCGGGATCGTCTGAAAATCGGCCTGGAAGCTCTCGCCCGGGCCCGCCCCACGGCCGTCAATCTGCGCTGGGCCGTGGATCGCCTGCGCGGCTTGTGGCGGGCGCGCCAAGACGCCGATCAACCGGCCCTCCTGGCCCTGTTTCTTGACGAGGCCAGGCGCATACAGGAGGAAGACGTGGCCGCCTGCAAGGCTCTGGGCCGTTTCGGCGCGGACTGCCTCCAGGACGGCGACAGCGTGCTCACTCACTGCAATGCCGGAGCCCTGGCCACAGCCGGATACGGCACGGCCCTGGGGGTGATACGCGCCGCCGTGGAACAGGGCAAACGTATCCGGGTCATTGCCGATGAGACCCGGCCTTTTTTACAGGGCGCGCGGCTCACGGCCTGGGAGCTGGCCCGCGACAACATCCCGGTCCGCGTGGCCTGCGACAATGCCTGCGCCCTGCTGATGCAAAAGGGCCTGGTGCAACGCGTGGTAGTGGGCGCGGATCG
This sequence comes from Desulfovibrio sp. ZJ200, assembly GCF_011039095.1. Classification (NCBI taxonomy): domain Bacteria; kingdom Pseudomonadati; phylum Thermodesulfobacteriota; class Desulfovibrionia; order Desulfovibrionales; family Desulfovibrionaceae; genus Desulfovibrio; species Desulfovibrio sp. ZJ200. The sequence goes on from NZ_JAAKEH010000007.1 coordinate 20,832, forward strand.
CATTGCGGCCAACGGCGACGCTGCCAATAAAATCGGCACCCTGGGCGTGGCGATCCTGGCGCGGCATTTTGGGATTCCCTTTTATGTGGCCGCGCCGCTTTCGACCATTGACCCGGCGACCGCCAACGGCGCGGCCATCCCCATTGAAGAGCGCCCGGCAAGCGAAGTGACGCATATAGGCGGGCGGCGCATCTGCCCGGAGAGCGTGCCGGTCTGCAACTTTGCCTTTGACGTGACCCCGGCCGCCCTGATCGCCGGGATCATCACCGAGCGGGGCGTGCTCAGGCCGCCCCTGGGCCCGGCCATTGCCCACATCCTCGCGTCGTGCCGGGAGGTGTGAAATTTTTGCCTGACGGGACAATTGCAACACGAGGCACAGGCATGAAGGAACTGATTCTTCTGGCGGACAGAGCCACGCTGCCCGCGGATCTGGAACAGACAGGCTCCCGGCGGGCGTCCGGGGCCGAGGAAACCGCGCGTGTGGTGGCCTGCTGGAACAGGTGGGACGCGCCCGAAGGCGGCATCTCGCTGCCCGCCCGGCTGTATGCCGAGCTGGCGCAGATCCGCGCCGAGCACATGGCCTGGGCCTATGATCTGGGCCGCTTGCGCGTGGGCGGGCGCGAGGTGCAGGAGCGGCTCAAGGCCGGAGAAAATCTTTCCATGTGGTGGTGCTCCCTGCTCTACGAGCGCCACCCCAAAATGACGCCCAATCTCTACGCCGTGTATAAATTGCGGGCCCTGGAGCGCCTTATGGATGCCGAAGGCTTCACGGCCTTGCGACTCTGCGGGGGCGACGCGCTGTTGCGGCAGACCCTGGCCGCATTCTGCGCGGCCTCGGGCCGCCTGTTCGTGGAGTTTCATGAGCCGGGCAGCGGTCGCAAAGCCGCGCAAAGCCCGCTCAGGCGGCTGTATGCGGCCTGCCCCGCGCCGCTCAGGGCCGCGGCCCGCTATGTCCACTGGTGGTGGACCGTCCGGCGCAAGCTGCCCTGGAGCGGCACACCCCCTCTGCCCTCTGGCGCGGAATCCCCGGCCACCATTGTCAGCTATTTTCCCAATGTGGACATGCGCGCCGCGGAGCTCGGGCGTTTTCGCTCCCGCTACTGGGAAAGCCTGCATGACGCGCTGGAGGCCGCGGCCCGACGCGAAGGCGGCCCGCAAGGGCAGTTCGTGCGCTGGCTGTTCATTCGTTTTCCCGCGCCGCAGCTTTCTTTCCGGCAATGCCTGCGCCTGCGCGATCGCTTCCGCCAGGAGCGCAGGGATGGCGCGTCCTTTCATTATCTGGAGGAATTTCTGCGCCACAGGGATCTCTGGGCCGCGCTCCGGCGGCATCTGCGCCTCAGCCTGTCAAGCCTGCGCTTGCAGAAAAAAGTCCGTCCGGCCTTTTGCTTTGCCGGTTCGCGGCTCAATTTCTGGGAGTACCTCGGGCCCTGCTGGGCGGAATCCTTCCGGGGCTGGCGCGGTTTGGAGCGCTGCCTGCAATACCGGGCCTTCAAAAGCTATGCGCAGTGCGCCGGGCCGCAGCGCTGGACGCTTTTTCCCCTGGAAAACTGCCCCTGGGAGCGGATGCTGACCCAGACCGTCCACGACGCCCGCCTGGGCCCTGTCTACGGCGCGCAGCATTCGGTGATCCGGCCCACGGACTTTCGCTATTTTGACGATCCGCGCACCTTCAGCGCCGCGGATTGCGCGCTGTTCCAGCCGGATCTGATCCGGGGCAACGGTCAATCCGCCTGCCGCCAATGGCTGGAGGCGGGCATGCCGCCCCAGCGCCTTGGCCAGGTGGAAGCCCTGCGCTATCTCTATCTGGCGCATACGTCCGCCACAAAGGAACCTGCCCTGCCGCCACGCCGCCTTCTGGTTGTGACCAGCTTTTTCAGGGACGAGACAGAGGCCCACCTGGCCCTGCTGGCCCGCGCCCTGCATGCGGGCCTGCTGGACGGCTATGAGCTGGCGGTCAAGCCGCATCCCTACCTGCCGGTGCGGGAACGGCTGCGCGCCCTGCTGGGCCGCAGAGCCGGGGAAGTGCGCCTGGCTGACGGAGCCATTGCCGGGGAATTGCGGCCCGGCGTTCTGGTCTGGGCTTCCAATTCCACCACCGTGGCTCTGGAGGCCGCGCTCAAGGGCCTGCCGGTCATGGTCATGTTGCCCGTGGACGACTTTGATCTCTGCCCGTTGCAGGACGTGCCCCATCTGCCGCGCACGGGCACGCTGCAAGACGTGCGGCAGGCCCTGGCGGCCGCCGCGCCCCTGGATCTGCCGCCGGACTACCTGGATCTGGACCCGGCCCTGCCGCGCTGGAAACACTTGCTTGGACTGTGAGGAAAAGATGGACGCACGCGAACAAATCACGGACTGGGTGCATCACTGCTATTGGGACAAGGACATCAACTGCGCGCGCACCACGCTGTTTTGCCTGAGCCAGCTGTGCCGCCTGCCCCTGCACCCCCAGATTTCGCAGGCGGCCGTGGGCCTGAACGGCGCGGGGCGCATGGGAGGTCAATGCGGCCTGCTGGAAGGCGCGCTGCTTTTTCTGGGCATCCGGGGCGCGGCATCGGGCAAAACCGACAAGGAAATTGTCAGCCTCTGCGGGCAGTATGCCACGGCCTTTCAACAACGCTTTGGCGGCATCACTTGCCGCCAACTGCGGCCCGGCGGCTTTCGCAAGGACGATCCCCCGCACCTCTGCGAGGCAATCACTGTGGACGCGATCTGTTTTGCCTGGGATTTTCTGCGCGCCGCGTAGGCGCAGGCGAAATTCCCTTGCGCCGTTACGCGCCGGGGCAGGCACGCTTATTTTTTCTTTAATGCGAGGCGGTTCACAACGGCCTCGGCCCCCAGGCGGGCGAACTCGGCCGTGTCCCGCCCTTGCCGGGCGCTCTCCGGCAACAGGAGCTCGGGCCGGTTGGCCAGGCTTTTGTCCGGCGTAATGCCGTAGTCCGGCGGGAAGCTGTCGTTGAAATACATGTCCTGAAAGCCCGCGAACTTCAGGCTGTGGGCCGTGGCGTCCAACACGGCGTGCTCGTGCGACGAGATCAGGCCCAACGCTTTGGCGTTGAGCAGCCCGGCCAGACATTCGCCGCCCTGCGTGCAGGTAATATGGCCGTGGCGGTTGGCCCGGATCATGGCGTCCATGATTTGTTGCTCCGTGACACGTATCACCTGGAAGGCCTTTTCGCCGCCCGCTTCCATAAAACGCCGGGCCAGCCGCCGCACGCGCGGGAAGGAGACCGGATTGCCGATCATGGCGGCCTGGGCCACACTGGGCGCGACCGTCACGGCTTGCCAGTGACGGGAGTTTTCGGGCGCGGCATAATAACGATACACCGGGTCCGCGTGCTCCGACTGCACGCCAAAGACGCGCGGCAGCGCAGTGATGATGCCCAGATCCAGCATTTTCAACAGGCCGGACATGATCGCCGTGACGTTGCCCGCATTGCCGATGGGCACAAAAAGGCAGAGATCGGCCACATTCCAGCCGTACCATTGGGCCACTTCACAGGCATAGGATTCCTGGCCCAGAATGCGCCAGCTGTTCTTGGAATTGAGCAGGGCCACCCGGTAGTGTTCCGCCAGATGCTCCACCACTTTCATGCAGTCGTCAAACACGCCGGGCAGTTCCAGCACGGTTGCCCCGCTGCCCAGGGGCTGCGAGAGCTGCTGGGGCGTGACCTTGCCGTGCGGCAAAAGCACAACGGATTTGAGCGGCGCGCCCACATAGGCAGCATACAGGGCCGCTGCGGCAGACGTGTCGCCCGTGGAAGCGCAGACAGTCAGGACCTCATCCCAGTTGTGGCGGCGGCAGAGCCATTTGAGATAGCTGAAGGCGCAGGCCATGCCGCGATCCTTGAAGGACGCGCTGGGGTTCTGCCCGTCATTCTTGTAGGCGAAGGGCAGGCCCACCGTGTCGCGCAGGGCGGGCGCGGCCTCCACAATGGGAGTCTGGCCTTCGCCCAGATACACGATATCTTCTTCCTCCAGCAAGGGAGCCAATAACTCGTAGTAGCGGAAAATGCCCCTGAGCGCCGTGACCGGCGTTGCGGCGCGGGCGTCGAACAGTTCCCGCCAGGCCGCGCCGCTGCGCTCTTTCAGGCGTGAAAAATCCAGATTCTCCAGCAGAAAAACATTGCCGCACTGCGGGCAGGTGTACAACAGGCTGTCGCCGGGGTAGCGCCCCCCGCACTCCAGGCAGACATATTCCATGCGGCCGCGATAGGACGGAAAATCAGTGTGGGACATACAGGCTTCCTCCAGAGGTCGATGCCGGATCAAGGGGCTTCTTTTGCCGGAAAAACGGTTTCAGTTTCTGCTTTTCAGCCAGGGCTTTTCCGTGCCCGCGCGCAAGCGTCGGATATTTTCACGGTGCTTCCAGAGCACCAGGGCCCAGACGCCCAGGCTCAGGGGCAGCCAGTCCCAGGTCGCGCCGCACAGCAGGAGCAGCGGCAGAGCCGTGACCAGGGTCAGGGAACCCAGAGAAACATAGCCGCTGCGCCAGATCACCAGCAGGCAGAGTGCCGAGGCGACCAGCAGTTGCCAGAACGCCAGGGGCAGAAAGACGCCGATGCCGGTGGCCACGGCCTTGCCGCCCCTGAATTTCATGAAGCAGGAAAAGACATGCCCCAGCACGCAGGCCAGACCCACAGCCGACACGAACAGCGGGGCCGGGTTTATGCGCAGGGCAATCCAGACGGGCAGCGCGCCCTTGAGCACGTCGCACAGCAGGGTGGCCACGCCCCAGCCGAAGCCGCAAAGCCGGGAAACATTCGTGGCTCCCGTGCTGCGGCTGCCGTCAGTGCGGGGGTCCACACCGCAAAAGGTTTTGGCGATGACCAGCCCCCAGGGCGCGGAACCCAGCACATAGGCCACCGCTATCCAGAGTGCTTGCACAAGCATGTTTTTCCCCCCTTGAAACAGGCCGCATGCACGCTTCCGCCGTTTCCCGTGGCGAGGAAACACGGCATTTGCCGCGGCGCTCCGGCAAAAAGCGCCCCATTTAGAGCAGATTACCTTTGACTTTTTATGAAAGTCAAAGGTGGCATTCAGGCGAAAAACGCGGTTTTCGCCTGAATGTACGCCGCGTTGCGGCGGCTGCCGCTTTCGCGTCAGCAGAGCATTTTCAAAGAGAAAATGCTCTAGTCCACCGTGGCCGCTTCCATAATCTGTATCTCGTTATACAGCGGCTGCACCTTGCCGAGGCGCACCGTCACGGCCATGCCGGGGCAGGCGCGCTCGTCGAACAGGCGCCGCTTGCCGCGCACGAACATTCCCTGCTCCGGCAGGCTCACGCTGACGAAAGTATCGTTTTCCTCGGTGATCACGCCGGGCCACCAGACCTTATCCCCCTTCTGGCGGAAATAGAGCAGCTTCCAGTAGCGCGGACGGAAGCGCTGCACCTGCCCGGCAGCGTCCAGCGCGGGCAAAAGCGCGGCCAGCAGATCCGCCAGCGCGACCGCGTCCCTGAAGGGCGTGCCCGTGCGCAGAAAATGCACCACCTGGGCCTCATTGACAAGATCCGGGTAGCGGCGCAGGGGCGAGGTCACGGGCGTATAGCGCGCCAGACCCAAAGCCGCGTGCGGCCGGGCCTGGACTTCCAGACCCGAGGGTATGAGCGCGCGCATGATCCGGCTCATGTCCTGGGGCGCGGTCCAGACGCCCGCGTATTCCCTGGGCAAGGCCACGTCCTGCACGCGGTGCAGCATGGGCAGGCCGTGCTCATGGGCCCATTGGGCCACGGCCGCGCTGGCCAGAATCATCATTTCCGCGACCAGCATCTGGGCATCCGGGGTCGGGACGTCGGATTCTATGTCCACGCTTGTTGCAGCGCCCTCGCCCTGTAATCTGATGATCGGATCGGGCCGGTCCATGATCACGGCTCCGGCAGCTATCCTTGTTTTCTGCCGCGCGCGGGCCAGAGCCAGCCCCAGACGCAGCAGGGCGGCATGCGGCGCGGCCGGATTGTCCGGCAGAGCGCCCGCGCCCGCTGCCTGCGCGTCCAGCACGGCCTGGCTGTCCTTGTACGTCAGGTTGGCGGCCAGCCGCGCGCGCGCCGTGAAGATCTCGCAAGCGCCGGCTTTGCCCGCGGCGTCAATGCCCACGCGCACGCAGAGCGCCGGGCGCGGCTCTCCGGCCAGCAGGGAGAACGCCCGGGTACCCAGAATTTCGGGCAGCATGTGGCAATTGCCTTCCGGCAGATAAATGCTCGTGCCCCGGTGCAGCACGGCCTTGTCCAACAAGCCCCCGAAGGGCCAGAACAGCGCCGGGCAGGCCAGGGCCAGCGTCAGGCTGAAGCCCGCGCCGTCGGCCTCGACGTAAAAGGCGTCGTCCACGTCGCGGGTGCTGGCGCTGTCGATGCTGATGAAGGGCAGATCGCACACCGGCAGTTTCGTGTCGGCAGACGGCGCGCAGGCTTCCGCCGCGGCGCGCAGCAGGGCGTTTACTTCCCCGGCATGGGGCTGCCACCACGCGTCGCCGGGCGCGTAGTCCGCCCGGTCCAGCCAGAAATTATAATGCGGCGGCAACTCGCCCCAGGCCATCAGCAGTTGCAGGGGCAGATGCGGCACGTCGGGCAGGCCCTTGGCAAGCATGCGCCAGAGGGCCTCATGCTCCTGGCTTTCCGGATCGCGCATCCGGGCCAGCAACACATCCTTGAGCCGGGCCGCAATATCCGGCGCGGGCCATTCGGTCGCGTTTTCGCTCCCTGCCTCGGGCCGCGGCGGCAAAACGCGCTTTTTGCAGGCCACGTCCCAGAGCATCCGGAAAAAGGCCACGCCCCCCGTGATCAGGGCCTCGCGCTGCTGCTGGCTTTTCTGCTCGGCCAGGCGTTTTTCCACCATTTCAGCCGGAAAAACCTGGAAATCCGGCGGCTGAAAACGAAAATGGCTCTTGCAGGCCAGCAGGGCGCGGCCGTAGGCGGCCACCACATCGGCATCCGGCCCGCTGACGAAGAGTTCGGCAAACCAGCGCGCCGGAGCCGCATGCACCTCGCCCTGAGCCAGTTCCCAGGCCTCCATGAGCGGCACGGCCGCGGCCTGCTCCTCCCGCGCTTTCCTGTGGCTTTCCAAAAGGCGCACAGCGTCTTCCCGGCCCAGCCCGGCTGGATGCAGCGGGCCGAGCCAGGGCAGCAGGCGCGCGGCATTGAGCCGCGTCTCGCGCCTGTTGGGCAGCAGCAGGCGCAGGCGACCGCCCGCCTCTTCCATGACCAGGGCGATCTGCGGGGCGTTGCCTTCCATGTACTCCACAATGCAGCCCGGCGCGGGATAGCGCACGCAATCCGACATGAGAACTCCTTCAGAACAGCCCCGAGAATCCTTCATTTTTGCCGTTCTGGCAAGCCCCCTTGCCGCCCCGGAGGATTCACCCCTGAGATGAGTTCCGTAAAAAACACATTTTCCTTTTCCATGGTTGCAAAAGAAATTTCACTCTGAAAATGAATCCTTCAAGGATCGCACGGACTGGACGGACGGCCGGGAAGCGGGTATAAAAAACTTTTGCAGTACATATTTCTACCGCGCCCAGAGCGCGAGAAAGCGGGAGAACCATGAGCAAGATCATCCACCAGAGCTGCGGCAGCCGCAATCTGGTCCTCCAGGAACCGGACAAGCCTCAGCTCTACCGTGATCTTTTTCCCTACAGCAGCATTTGCCGCACCTCTTTTGACGAGGTGCTCCTGGCCCCCCGTCCGGCCGAGCAGATGCGCATCACGGACACCACCTTCCGCGACGGCCAGCAGGCCCGGCCGCCCTACACGGTCAGGCAGGTGGCCAGGATGTTCGATTTTCTGCACCGCCTGGGCGGCAAGACCGGGCTGATCACGGCTTCGGAATTTTTTCTGTACTCGGCCAGGGACCGCAAATGCATTGAGGTCTGCCGGGCGCGCGGCTACCGCTTCCCCCGGGTCACGGCCTGGATCAGGGCCACCAGGGACGACCTCAAACTGGCCCGGGACATGGAATTCGACGAGACGGGCATGCTGACCAGCGTGTCGGATTATCATATTTTCCTCAAGCTGGGCAAAACCCGGCAACAGGCAATGGACATGTATGTGGATCTGGCCCGGCAGGCCCTGGAGTGGGGCATTATTCCGCGCTGCCACTTCGAGGACGTGACCCGGGCCGACATTTACGGCTTCTGCCTGCCCCTGGCGCAACGGCTCATGGAGCTCTCGCGCCAGAGCGGCATGCCCGTGAAGATCCGCCTCTGCGACACCATGGGCTACGGCGTGCCCTGGCCCGGCGCTGCCCTGCCCCGCTCGGTGCAGCGCATCGTGCGGGCCTTCACCGACGAGGCCGGGGTGCCTGGCCAATGGCTGGAATGGCACGGCCACAACGACTTTCACAAGGTGCTGGTCAACGGCGTCACGGCCTGGCTGTACGGCTGCGGCGCGGTCAACGGCACGCTCTTCGGCTTTGGCGAGCGCACCGGCAACACGCCCCTGGAAGCCCTGCTCATTGAGTACATCTCGCTCACCGGCGACGACGCGGCCGCGGACACCACCATTTTAAGCGAGGTGGCCCGGTTTTTTGAAAAAGAGCTGCATTACCGCATCCCGCACAACTACCCCTTTGTGGGGCGCGACTTCAATGCCACCAGCGCGGGCGTGCACGCCGACGGCCTGGCCAAGAACGAGGAAATTTACAATATTTTCGACACCAGGAGACTTCTGGGCCGCCCGGTGCCGATCATCATCACGGACAAGACCGGCCGCGCCGGGGTCGCCTACTGGATCAACAACAATCTCGGCCTGCCCGAAGAGAAGCAGGTTTCCAAAAAACACCCGGCCGTGGGCCAGATCTATGACGCGATCATGGCCGTGTATGAGGAAACGGGCCGCACCACGCACTTCTCCCACGACGAGATGGAGGCGCTGGTGCAGCGCTACATGCCCGAGCTCTTTGTGACGGAATTCGATCACATGAAGCAACTGGCCGGGGAACTGGCCGCGCACCTCATCATCCGCCTGTCCCGCAGCGCCGGGCTGGCCGAACTCGGCGAGCAGGCCTGCGCCCGGCTGGACGAATTTGTGCGCGAATATCCCTTCATCCAGTTCTGCTGCCTCACGGACGCCCAGGGCAAGATGCGCTGCTCGGCCGTGACGGACCCGGAATACAAGGGAGTCTACGAAGCCCTGCCCGTGGGCTATGACTTCTCGCAGCGCGAATGGTTCACGATGCCCATGAAGACCGGCGATCTGCATATCATGGATGTCTACCAGTCGCACTTCACCAGAAAGCTGGTCATCACGGTATCCTGCGCGGTCACGGACAGCAGGGATCACATTGTGGGCGTGGTCAGCGGCGACATCCAACTGGAGCAATTGCTCAAGCGCGCCAGGGCCCTGCAACAGGAAGTGGGTTCGCAGGACGAGGCCGAGGGCGAATAACAGCCCGCCGCGCGCCAGGGCGTGAACAGCGTTCAGCCCGCGCCTGTTGCGCCGGCCTGCACGCGGATCTGCCCGCGCTTGCAAACATCGGGAGAAGAAATGCGGAAAAAAGTTTACTGGATTGAAGGCGACGGCATCGGCCCGGAAATCTGGCGGGCCGCGCGGCCGGTCATTGACGCTGCCCTGGCCAGGGAATCCGCGGACATGACCCTGCAATGGGAAGAGCTTCTGGCCGGGGAAAAAGCCCTGGCCGAGACCGGCAGCCCCCTGCCCGAAGCCACGCTTGCGGCCCTGCGCACGGCCGACATTGCCATGAAAGGGCCTCTGGGCACGCCGGTGGGCACGGGCATCCGCAGCTTGAACGTGGCCTTGCGCCAGGGCCTGGATCTCTACGCCTGCATCCGCCCTGTGCGCCATTTTGCAGGGCTGGAAACGCCGGTCAAGCACCCGGAGCGGGTCGACATGGTCATCTTCCGCGAGAATACGGAGGATGTCTATGCCGGCGTCGAATTTGCCGCGGGCACGCCCGAGGCCCGCAGGCTGATCGACTTTCTGCGCGAGGAGCTGGGCGTGCGCAAGGTGGGCGAGACTGCGGCCGTGGGCATCAAGCCCATGACCGAGGCCGGTTCCAAACGCCTGGTGCGCCGGGCCCTGCGCTTTGCCCTGGACAACGGGCTGGCAAGCCTGACCCTGGTGCACAAGGGCAATATCATGAAGTTCACCGAAGGCGCGTTCCGCCAGTGGGGCTACGACGTGGCCGCCCAGGAGTTCGGGGATCTGATTTGCACGGAAAAGGAGCCGGTTCCGGGCCGGCTGGTGATCAAAGACCGCATCGCGGACGCCATGTTTCAGGAAGCCCTGCTGCGGCCCGAGCAATACCAGGTGCTGGCCACGCCCAACCTGAACGGCGATTACATTTCCGACGCCCTGGCCGCGCAGGTGGGCGGGCTCGGGCTTGCGCCGGGCGTGAACATGTCCGACAGCCTGGCCTTTTACGAAGCCACGCACGGCACCGCGCCCGCCATTGCCGGGCAGGACAGGGCCAATCCCGGCAGCGTGATCCTCTGCGGAGCGCTGATGCTGGAAAATCTCGGCCATCCCGCGGCGGCGCAACGCATCCGCGCCGCTGTGGGCAAGGCCATTGCAGGCAGGGCCGTGACCGAGGATCTGGCCGCCCAGGTCAGCGGCGCGCGGGTCGTCGGCTGCCGGGAATTCGGCGAGATTATCGGCGAGAATTTGTAGGGGATTTTTTCGGAGAGGGCCGCTTTTTTCAAAAAGCGTCCCTCGTATCCCCTCCCGGCAAAAATTTTTCATCTTTGGCGTGCCGCCCGGCGCTTCACCGTAAACATCTGGAAGAAGGTCTCCCATGATCCAGCTTTTTGAACACGCCACTGTTATTGACGGCGCGCGCATCCTCACTGCCGACCAGGCCACGGCCCGGGGCATAGATCCTGCGGCCGCCCGGCGCAACACTCTGGCCCATGCCATCCTGGCCGCCCATACTCAGGGCGGCGACACGCAGGCCCCCGGCAGCGCTGACGCGCCGGGCCTGCGCCTGCGCTTTGACGCCCTGGCCTCCCACGACATCACCTATGTGGGCATCATCCAGACCGCGCGGGCCAGCGGCCTGACGGAATTTCCCGTGCCCTACGCGCTGACCAACTGCCACAACAGCCTCTGCGCCGTGGGCGGCACCATCAACGAGGACGATCATCTCTTCGGCCTGGCTGCCGCCCAAAAATACGGGGGCATCTTCGTGCCTCCGCATCTGGCCGTGATTCACCAGTATGTGCGCGAAATGATGGCCGCGTGCGGGGGCATGATCCTCGGCTCGGACAGCCACACCCGCTACGGCGCGCTGGGCGTCATGGGCATTGGCGAGGGCGGGCCAGAGCTGGTCAAACAACTGCTGGGCAAAACCTACGACGTTCCCGCGCCCGAGGTGGTGGGCGTCTGGCTGGAGGGCACGCCCGCGCCCGGCGTGGGCCCGCAGGACGTGGCTCTGGCGATCATCGGCGCTGTTTTCAAAAACGGCTTTGTGAAAAACAAGGTCATGGAATTCATGGGCCCGGGCGTGGCCAATCTCTCGGTGGAGTACCGCTGCGGCATTGACGTGATGACCACGGAGACCGCCTGCCTGTCCTCCATCTGGCAGACCGACGAAAAGGTGCGCGACTACCTCGCCCTGCACCAGCGGGAAAAGGATTACAAACGCCTGGCGCCGCAGGGCCCGGCCTGCTATGACGGTCTGATCAGAGTTGATTTGAGCGCTGTGCAAGCCATGATCGCCCTGCCGTTTCATCCCAGCAACGTCTGGCCCATTGCCGAGCTGAACCGCCATGCCGAAGAAATCCTGAAGAGCGTTGAAGAAGAAGCCCGCAAACAATTCGGCGACGCCGCGGCGCAGTTCAAACTCACGGACAAAATCCGCGACGGCCGCCTGTATGCGGATCAGGGCATCATCGCGGGCTGCGCGGGCGGCTCCTTTGAAAACATCTCCCTGGCCGCGGCCATTCTGGACGGCAAGAGCGTCGGCAACATGGCCTTCAGCCTTTCGGTCTATCCGGCCAGCGAGCCGCAGGCCCTGGCCCTGTTGCACAACAGCTCCGCAGCCAGGTTGATGACCGCCGGGGCCATTCTCAAAAACGCCTTTTGCGGGCCCTGCTTTGGCGCGGGCGACACCCCGGCGCACGGGGCGCTGTCCCTCCGCCACGCGACCCGCAACTTTCCCAATCGCGAGGGCTCCAAACCGGCCAACGGCCAGCTTGCCGCGGTGGCGCTCATGGATGCCCGCTCCATCGCGGCCACAGCGGCGCACGGCGGCCGCCTGACCGCGGCCACGGAGCTTGACTGGACGGAAGCCGGCCTGAGGGACGTGGATCTGCGCTACCACTTTACGCCGATCATCTATGAACGCCGCGTCTACAACGGCTTTGGCGCGGCCAGGCCGGAAACCCCGCTGATATTCGGTCCGAATATCGCGGACTGGCCGGCGATGAGCCCCCTGCCCGAACATTTGATCCTCCAGGTCGCCAGCGTGATCACAGATCCCGTGACCACCACCGACGAGCTGATCCCTTCCGGCGAGACGTCCTCTTTGCGCTCCAACCCGGTCAAACTGGCGGAATTCACGCTCTCCCGCAAGGATCCCGGCTATGTGGCGCGGGCCAGGGCCATGCAGGCCCTGGAACAAACCCGCCTGGCCAATCCGGCCGATCCCGGGCTGCTGGCGCGCGTGCGGGCGATCTGCGCGCCCTGCGGCATGGACGAATACGTTGACGGGCACGCGGCTCTGGCGGATTTCGGCCTGGGCTCAACCATTTTCGCGCTCAAGCCGGGCGACGGCTCCGCGCGCGAGCAGGCGGCGTCCTGCCAGAAGGTGCTGGGCGGCTGGGCCAATCTGGCCGTGGAGTATGCCACAAAGCGCTACCGTTCCAATCTGATCAACTGGGGCATGCTGCCCTTTGTGGTGGACGCGGATCTGGCGGGCCAGCTGCGGGTGGGAGATTACCTGGTGATCCCGCGCATCCGGCAGGCCGTGAGCCAGGCCCGTCCCAACATCCTGGCCTGTCTGGTGCATGAGAGCGAGGAAGGCGGCCAGATCCGGGGCGAGCAGATCACCCTGACCCTCAAGGAGCTCACCGACGATGAGCGCCAGATCATTCTGGACGGTTGCCTGATCAACTTCTACAACCGCAAGGAGAAGCGCTGAACTCAGCCCGCGTGACACTGCAACCTTGCAGCGGATCAGCCCATGCGGACTAGAGCAAGTTCACTTTGAAATTGCTCTGGCGGTCGCGGGAGCGGACGCCCGCGCCGAATGAGCGTCCAGACCGCGTTGCGGTAGCCGTTAGCAAGCTTTGCTTGCTTGCGCCAGCCGTTGGCGAGTCTGCGAGCCTTACGGATGGCGACAGCGGTTTCGTTGCATGTTTTTTGTGGTAACTCATTGCTGTCTCCATCCGTAGCTTCCTTCGTCGCAACGGCTGAAGCCTGGACGCGAAATGATGGCAGCGCCGCTTTTGAAATTGAATAATTTCAAAAGCAAAATGCTCTGACTCCGGGCGCGGTCTCGGCAGCCGGGACGCGGAATATACCCGCCTTCCGGCTGCCGCTTTTCCCCCCTCCCCTTCTCACCTCGTGGGCCGCGTGGTCGAGCTCTTGAGAGCGTTTAGCTCATTTCATTAGCAAAACGCTCTACAATACCGTTGCACAAGGGCTGTTCCTGTGTCAGAAGAAAAGCTGTGCCGAAGTTGCCGATCCGGTGCCGCGCGTTGGCGAAACCGCGCGAGGCAGCGGCCCATAAGGAAAAACCATGCTGAGCGTGTTTGATCTCTTTAAAATCGGCATCGGGCCGTCCAGCTCGCATACTGTGGGGCCCATGCTGGCGGGCAAGGCCTTTGCCGACGAGCTGCGGGAAAAGGCCCTGCTGGACGGCGTGGCGCGCATCCGGCTTGATCTCTACGGCTCCCTTGCGCTCACCGGGGACGGGCACGGCACCACAGGCGCAGTGCTCAGCGGCCTGGAAGGGGAGGAACCGCAAAGCGTGGACCCGGCGCGCCTGGCCGCGCGCACGCAGGAGCTCAAAAATAATGCCGATCTCCGCCTGGCAGGCGAAAAAGCCGTGCCCTTCCTTTACACGCGGGACATGCTGCCGCACAAGGGCCTTTTTCTGCCCCGGCACTCCAATGCCCTGACCCTTACCGCCTTTGCCGCTGACGGTACGGCGCTGCTGGCAAAGACTTACTATTCCGTCGGCGGCGGCTTCATCCGCACGGAAGAGGATTTTGACGCCCCGCAGGAGGCGTATCCAACGCCGCCATACCCTTACGCCACGGCCGCGGAGCTTTTTGCCGCCTGTGAGCGCGAAGGCAAAAGCATTGCCGAAATCGTGCTGGCCAATGAGCTTTTCTGGCGCTCAAAAGCCGAAGTGGACGAAGGGCTGCAAAAGATCATCACCACGATGCGCGAATCCGTTGAGCGCGGCTGCTGCACAGACGGGGTGCTGCCCGGCGGCTACAACGTGCGCCGCAGAGCCCCCAATCTGCTGCGCAAGATCAGCGCGCTTCAGGCCGCGGGCAGGCGGGATCTGAGCCTCTGGCCCATGCTCTACGCCTTTGCCGTGGCTGAGGAGAACGCCTCCGGCGGCCGGGTCGTCACCGCGCCCACCAACGGCGCGGCGGGAATCGTCCCTGCGGTCTTGCTGCAGTATACGAATTTTTATCCGCACGCCACGGAACAGGGAGAGCGGGATTTTCTGCTCACCGCCGGGGCCATCGGCCTGTTTTACAAGTGCAATGCCTCCATTGCCGGAGCCGAAGTGGGTTGCCAGGGCGAGGTCGGGGTGGCCTGCTCCATGGCCGCGGGAGCGTACTGCGCGGTTACCGGCGGCAGCGTAAAACAGGTGGAAGTGGCCGCGGAAATCGGCATGGAGCATAACCTGGGCCTGACCTGCGACCCGGTGGGCGGGCTGGTGCAGATTCCCTGCATCGAGCGCAACGGCGTGGCCGCCGAGCGCGCCGTGAACTGCGCGCAGCTTTCCCGCCTGGAAGACGGCCGTCAGCGGGTGGTCTCCCTGGACAAGATTATTGAGGTGATGTACCGCACGGGCATTGACTTGCAATCCCGCTACAAGGAAACCTCGCTGGGCGGCCTGGCTGAAGCCGTGGGCGAGGCAATCAGGGGCTGAGAAGCGCTCTTTTGCGGCGGCGCTTCTTCGATGATTTTCTAAAAAAATTCGTTTTGAATTTCATATAGTTGCAATATCATTTTCAGTGAAAGCGTGAATGCCTCCCTGCGATTTTCTTCTTGATAAAAAAGCGTGAATCCGCTATCATAAAAGAAATATCGTGGAAATGGTCACAATGCAGACCCTGCTGCAATGCAGGCTTATAGCATTTTCACTTTGAAAATGCTCTGCTGACGCGAAAGCGGCAGCCGCCGCAACGCGGCGTGCATTCAGGCGAAAACCGCGTTTTTCGCCTGAATGCCACCTTTGACTTTCATAAAAAGTCAAAGGTAATCTGCTCTAGATCATTTTGCTTTTGAAACGCTCTCTCCGGCGCGTAACGGCGCAGGGAAATTGCGCCCGCGTCTGTCTCTGCTGTCGTCATCCGTTAAGGCGGCACCGCCGCCAACGGCTGACGCGCGGCGGGCATGGCTTTGCCCTGCCAGAGCGTTGAGCTGATTTCATGAGCAAAACGCTCCGGAGCTCCAGGGGCTATGCGGCAGGGTACAAACGGCGCGGCACGGACTGCATCGTACTCTCTGACATGGGTATGGCTATGGCATGACCCTGGTCATGCGCACAACCCGCCCCCCGCCCCCGCAGGCACGCATGGACATCCTGCTCTTTCTCTACCAGAGCATCATCTGGTTTTTCGCCGGGGTGCTCACCGGCTTGACCTCCTTCGGGGGTAATCTCTTTGCCATCCCGCTGCTCACGCTCGCCATACCCGTGCGGGACGCAATCCTGATTGGCTGCCTGTGCAGCACGGTCAAGGTGGTCACCCTGGCCTTCCTCTACCGCCGCTGGGCGCCGTGGCGCGAGGTCGTCTTCCTGGGCGTGGCGACCCTGCCGGGTGTGCCTCTGGGCGTCGCCTTCCTTCAGTATGCAGGCTCGCGGCTGCTCCTGTTCGCCGCCGGCGCGGGCCTTGTGATCTTTCTCCTCTGGCAGTTCGTCTCGGGCAGGCTCCATGTGGCGGAAAAGCCCATCTCCCGCTGGTGGAGCGTCCCCCTGGGTTTGGCGGGCGGCATCATGATGAGCGCGGTGAGCATGGGCGGCCCCCCCGTCGTCCTCTATGCGTATTTGCGGCACTGGAGCAAGGAAAGCACCATCTGCGGGGGGAGCCTCACAGTCATCATAACCATGCTGTTCCTCCTGCCCGCGCAATGGAACGCGGGCCTCTATACCGTGCCGATCCTCAAAGACGCCCTGTTCGCCGCCCTGTTCGGGGTATGCGGCATACTGGTCAGCCTGCCCCTTGTGCACAGGATCAACATTCTGTTCTTTCGGCGCCTTCTGCTTGGGATAATCGCGCTTTCGGCGTTCATGCTGCTGATGCGTGGCTTCCTCGCCTGAACGGAGTATGAGTGAAGTCCGCATGGTGGCCAAGATTGAGGGCAGACCGGAAGAACTGGCGGGCCTGCAACCCGTCTTCAAAGCCCTGGTGGAAGGCAGCCGCGCCGAAGCCAAAAACAGAGGCTAGAGCGTTTTGCTAATTTCATTAGCAAAACGCTCTAATAACCCGGACCTGCGCAGCGCGGCCGTCTGGATCAGCGCGGTTCGATGCTTTCCACCCCATCCATATAAGGCACAAGGGCCTTGGGCAGAACCACGGAGCCGTCCTTTTGCTGGCCGTTTTCCAGGATGGCGGCCATGCTGCGGCCAGTGGGCAGACCCGAGCCGTTGAGAGTATGCACAAAGGCGGCCTTGCCGCCCCTGGGCTTGAAGCGGATATCCGCGCGCCGGGCCTGGAAGTCCACGCAATTGGAGCAGGATGAAATCTCGCGATAGGTCTTTTGCGCGGGCAGCCAGACTTCAAGATCATAGGTCTTGGCCGAGCCAAAGCCCATGTCGCCCGTGCAGAGCGTGATCACCCGATAGGGCAGTTCCAGCAGCTCCAGCAACTGCCGGGCATGGCCGCACATCAGCTCCAGTTGGTTGAAGCTGTCATCCGGATGGGCAAAGCGCACCATTTCCACCTTGGTGAACTGATGCATGCGGATCAGGCCGCGCGTATCCTTGCCCGCGCTTCCGGCTTCGGAGCGGAAGCAGGGCGTGGCCGCGCAATAGGCGCGCGGCAGATCCGCCTCGTCCAGGACGTCGCCGGCATGCAGATTGGTCAGCGGCACTTCGGCGGTGGGGATCAGATAATATTCCCAATCGCGCAGCTTGAAGAGGTCCTCCTCGAATTTGGGCAACTGGCCTGTGCCCGTCATGGTCCCGCGATTGACCATATACGGGGGGCTCACCTCCACATAATCCTCGTGCCTGGTGTGCCGGTCCAGAAAAAAGTTGACCAGAGCCCGTTCCAGACGGGCGGCCCAGCCCAGGGAAACCACAAAGCGGCTGCCTGTAAGACGCGCGGCGCGCTCAAAATCCAGGCCCCCAAGGCTTACGCCTATTTCGCCGTGTTCGCGGATCGGAAAGTCAAAGGCGCGCGGGCGACCCCAACGGCCGACCTCCACATTCTCCGTCTCATCCCTGCCCACAGGCGCCGAGGCGTCAGGGATATTGGGCACGCGCAGCAGCCAGGCCTCCACGTCAGACTTGGCCCGGGCCGTTGCGCCATCCAGCTCCTTGATCCGCTCGGAAAGGCCGCTCAATTCGGCCAGCAGGGACGTGGCGTCCTTCTTCTCGCGCTTGAGGGCCGCCACCTGGGCCGAAGCCGCGTTGCGCTTGCTTTTCAGGGCCTCCACTTCCGCGAGCAGGGCGCGGCGGCGGCCGTCCAGGGTCTGAAAATCCGCCACATCCAGATCCGAATGACGGTCGGCCAGGGCCTTGGCCAGCACTTCCGGCTGTTTTTGCACCAACTTGAGATCAATCATGCTCAGGGCTCCTGAAAAAGATCGGCAGTTCTTGAGCCTGCCTTCACACATCCGGCAGGCGCGGCGCGCGGGCACAATCTAACATGCGGCCCCGGCGTCTTGCAAGGCGGCTGTTTTCCGGGTATGCGTAAGCATACTTTAGAAAAACTCTCAATATCACTTTTGCAATCCATGAGGCCGCCATGAAACACTTTCGTCTGCTTCTCGGATTTTCCCTGTTGGCCACGCTGCTGCTCACGGCATGCGGACCCAGTAATAACGTGCGCCTGCTTTCCCCGCCGCCGCTGGACGCTGCCGTGCTGCCCGCCCCCAATGCCCCGCGCGTGAGCGTGGTGGCCTTTGCCGACAAGCGCGGGGATCAGACGACCCTGGGCGTGCGCCGCGACAAAAGCGCTTTTGTGACCGGCGACGATGTGGCCCAGTGGGTGAGCCGCGCCCTGGCCGACGAGCTGGCCCGAAACGGCTTGCAGGTCAGCTATGCCGCCACAGTGGCGCAGGCCCGCAGCGGCAACCCTGACTACCTGGTCACCGGCCAGCTGGACGAAGCCTGGCTGCGCGAACCCTCGACCACGGAACTTTCCACGGGTCTGCGGGTCAACTATGTGCTGGCCAACCGTCAGGGCCGCATCCTGCACGAAACGCTCAACTCGGGCCAGAGCCGCACCGGCCTGCCCTCGGGAAGCGCGGCGGAAAACCTTTTGCTGGAGACCCTGCGGGATCTGGTCAAGCCCATGACCCGCAAAATCGTCCAGGCCATTGAAGCCAAAAAATAAAGGGCCATGAAGGCCTCACGCTTTCCCTTTCCGGCTCTGGCCCGGCTTGCGGCGCTGACCTTGTGTGTGACCCTGCTCTGGTCAGGCCAGCTCCTCCCGGGCGGCCGGGAGGCCACTGCAGCGGTCTCTGGCGAGTCTGCCCGCGACACGGATCAGGCCGCGGCTGAAAAGGCTCCCCCCCGGTCCGCATTGCGGCTCACGCCGATTACGGAAGCGGCAATGCGCCACATTCCCGCATCCCTGCCCTGGGCTGCGGCCTATGCGCATGCCCGGGCAACGGCCTGGCTTACGGCTGTGCGCAAGGCCGCAGACAGTCTGCCCCAACGGCGTGAAATACGGATGGGAGCCGTATCCCCGGAAGAACGCCTGGCCCTGGCCGCGCAACTCTATAGTGCAGCGGCTTCGTCCCCGGGCGCAAAAAAGGCTGATCCCCTGCAAGCAATGGTCACCCTGGAGCCGCGCCCCCGGCCTGAGCAGCAAATACGCATGGCGCTGCGCCATGCGGAACTGCTTGAACTCCGGCGCAGGCTCCTGGAGGAGACCAGGGCAACGCTGCACAGCATGAATTGCCGCTGGCCCGGAGGCTCGCCTGAGGCCCCTTCCGGAGCGGAGAGCCCCAAGGCCCGGCTTTCTGCCTGCACAGGCGCACAATGGACCAGCGCGGACTGGGCCCGCATGGGCGAACGGCTGGACGGCCTCTGGCTGGCTCAGGCCGCGTTGGAGCCGACTCCCGGCGGCTGGCTGGCGGCCCCGGGCTCTCTGCCGCTGCTTGAAAAGGCGGCCCGCCTGACGCCCGACAGCCCCAGTGTCCGGCTTTTGCTGGCCGAGGCCCAACTCCAGAGCGGCCTGCCCCAACAATGCGTGGAATCCTGCAATGAAGCTCTGCGCCTGGACCCGGCCCTGGGGCGGGCCCGCCATATCCGCGGTTTGGCGCATTGGCGGTTGCAGCAACTGGCTCTTGCCGAAGACGATTTGAGCAGCGCGCTGGCCGCCCGCTCCAAACCGCCGTCCCGGGGCATTGAACGCGCGCGGCTGCTGCGGGCCCGCGGGGCTGTGCGCCTCTTGCGCCGCAACTATGACGGCATGTGCGAGGACTTTGCAGCCGCGTGCGCCGTGGGCGACTGCGAGGGCCTTGCCGTGGCGCGCGCGCAAAACTATTGCCGCGCCGCAGACGCAGCGGAAGACATGGGCTCACGCTCGCGGCCCCCGGCCGCGTTGCCCCCCGCGTTCCTGCTCAGCCCGCGCGACCTGCCGGGCCCCCCGACGCCGGAGCCCGGCTTATGAGCCGCTCGCCCCTGCTCAAGGTGTATGGTCACGTTTACCCTGTATGTGATGATTTTTTCGCTGATCTGGCGCAGGCCTGCGCAAGCGCCCTGCCTGACGACGCGGCTGAGCCCGTGCTGGAGCGCGAGAGGGATCTGGCGCGTTTTTCCTTTGAAGGCGTGTACTTTCCTGTGGAGGAAACCCTGGCTGTGGTGACCCGGCATCTGCGGTCGGAACACAAGGGCAAACTGGATGTGCTGGATCTGGAAAACTGGCGGCTGATCCGCCACGTTTTCGCGGAGGGGAAAATCCGCGTCAGCGCCGCGCCCCTGAACAATGTGCTGGACTATTCCGGGCATTAAAATTCCGCCTTGGATTGCTCCGGCGGCTGCGCCCGCAGTACTGCGGCCTGCCAGCCCTGAGCCGCGGCCACTCCGCCCTCTCATTGCCTGCGCTTGAACAATTTCTCCAGCTCCCCGGCCTCCCAGCGCAGCACGCAGGGGCGGCCGTGCGGGCAGTATTCGCGTTCCGGCACGGCCAGCCATTGCCGCAGCAGCCCGGCCGCCTCGTCGTCGGTCAGCCGCTGCCCGGCCTTGACGGCTCCCTTGCAGGACATGGAGATGAACAGGCCCGCCAGATCATCCTTGCGTCCGGCCAGGGCCTCGCGCAGAAAATCGCGGGCTTCGGCGCGCGAGAGCACGGGCGGCATGGCCCGCATGAGCAGCGCATCCCCGGCGCATTCCAGCTCAAAACCCAGGGATTCCAGACGCTCGCGCAATTGGTAAAAGCGCTCTTTTTCCGCGGGATGCAGGTTCAGTTCCACGGGCAGGGCCAGGCATTGGCCCGTACCGGCAAAACCGCCCCGGCGCAGGCGTGCATAGAGCACGCGCTCATGCGCCGCGTGCTGATCCAGAAGCAACAGGGCGTCGTGCTCGTCGCACAACACAAGATAAGTCCGGGCCACCTGCCCGAGATAGCGCAGCGGCCCTATCCGCAGCGGCTCCCGGGCCTGCGGCCCTTCCCCGTTGTCGGGAGATGGGGGAAAAGCGCGCGCGTCGTCAAAAAGCACCGCGCCGTACCCGGCGGGCTCTTCCGCAGCCGCATGAAGGCGCAGACCGCCGCAAGGCACGTCGACCTGCCAATCCTCTTCCGCCGGGGCCTCGGAGCGGGGGGCGGCGGCTTGCGAACTCTTGAGCAGGGGCGGATTGTCCAGACTGCCCCAGAAGCCCTGGGGCCGTGGCGCGTGGCTCTGTGCGGCCGGGCCGGATTGCGTATCGGATCGTGACGCAGGCTGTGCCCCGGCGAAACCCTCGCCCCCGGAACTCCCGACGCCTGCCGCGGCGGCATCCGTCTGCTCCCCGCTTTCCAGCCCTGCGCTGAAGGGGGTCACAAGCGCGCTTTGCACAGCGTGCAGCACGGCGGAAAACACGGCGGACTCGTCGCGGAAGCGCACTTCGGACTTGGCCGGATGCACATTGACATCCACCTCGCGCGGGTGCATTTCCACAAAAAGCACTACCTGCGGGTAGTCCCTGCTGGTCAGCCGGCCCTTGTAGGCCTCGCGCACGGCGGCCAGCAGGCGTTTGTCCGTGACGGAGCGGCCGTTGACATAGAGCAGAAGGCGATCCCCGCGCGGCTGGCTCACTGTGGGCAGGGCAGCCAGGCCGTGCGCGCGGATGCCGTGACGTTCCCCGTCAAAGGGGCGCAGGGCCTCCACAATCAATCGCGGCCAGAGCTGGCCGAGACGTTGGCGCAAGCTCTGCTGCGGCAGAAAACGCAAAACTTCCCGCTCGCCCGAGCGCAGCGTAAAACCCGTCCGGGCGCGGGCCAGGGCCAGGCGGGCCAGCCACTCCTGGGCGCGTTTGAATTCCGTGGACGGCGTCTTTAAAAATTTCAGCCGCGCAGGTATGTTGGAAAACAGGTCCCGCACCTCCACGACTGTGCCCTTGTGCAGAGACGCCGGGCTTGACGTCACGAGGCGGCCGTGCTCCACTTCAAGGCAATGGGCCGCGCTCTGCCCGTCCGGCCCGCACACGGCGGAGACGATTTTCAAGCGGGAGACCGAGGCGATGCTCGGCAGGGCTTCGCCCCGGAAGCCATAGGATCGGATACGCTCAAGATCGTCAAAAGCGGCGATTTTGCTGGTTGCGTGGCGGGTGACGGAGAGTTCCAGCTCCCCGGCCGGGATGCCGCAGCCGTCGTCCTGCACGCGTATCAGGGCCTGGCCGCCGTTTTCCAGAAGCACGTCAATATGCGCGGCGTCAGCGTCCAGGCTGTTTTCCACAAGTTCCTTGAGCACGCTGGCGGGGCGTTCCACCACCTCGCCCGCGGCAATCTGGTTGCACAACTCAGGCGGTAACAAACGAATATGACGAATTTTCTCGGACATGACGCCAGTGTAGTCGCCCCCTGCGCGCAAGGCAAGCGGGCCCTGGAGCGGCAAAAGCGGCCCCGCAGAGCTTGCCTCGGCGCGCGGCGTGCTTATTTTCAAAAAGGCAGACTGCATGCGCGGCTACGCTTTCGCGCCGTGAAGCGCGCAATCTGCCGGGAGAAAATCATGCAAAATACCACTGCCTCCATCGCAACGCCCAAGCGCGACATTGTTTCGGGCAAAGGCTATGATCCCGAACTGCTCTATGTGGAATGCGGCCGCTGCGGCTCCCCTGTCATGTGGGAACAGGGCCGCGCCACCCATATTCTGGAACAAGCCGGTATCGATCCGCTGGAACTGGACGCCTCCTGCCTGCTGGTCACGGACGGCTGCCCCATGTGCGGCGGCAAGGGTCATTATACGGTCCAGATTTTCCGGGTCAGCGCCGGGGCCGAGTTGCGCCGCCCCCCCTATTTCGGCAACGCCTGAGCGTGCCCCCACCATGTTCGTCATGACAAAAGCCGACGGAGACATCCGTCGGCTTTTGCACGCAGAGACGCGACGGCGGAGCCGCGCTGCGCTCCCGTGAAGCCTGCGGCAGAAACTTGACAAGGGGGCGACAACTCTATAAAATCTATAAATTATTTCCCCTTACGAGATAGCCACGGGCTCTTTGCGCCTGTGGCATAATTTTTGCAATATTTTGAAAAAATGTTGTTTGCTTCCGGGGAAAATATCCGGAGACCCACCCTGCCGCCCGAGCAAACCGTGAAGGCTTTTGTATGCAGAACACAGGCATCACCATGATTATCCGCTCGTTGATGGGGGGCGGCGCGGAGCGGGTCATGAGCACCATGGCCAACTACTGGGTTGCGCACGGTGTGGAGGTGGCCATCATCACCTCTGTGCCGAGAGAAACAGACGCCTATACCCTGGACCCGCGCGTAGCGCGGGTCCAGCTCACGCCCGGCGTGAGCCTCACCCCGCGCCTGGGTTTTCCCTGGAGCGTGCGCGCCCTGCGCCGCCAGATCCGCGCCTTGGGGCACAAGCTGGTGATCAGCTTTATGGATCGCTCCAATATTCCCGTGCTTCTGGCCACCCGCGGCATGGGCCTCAAGGTCATCGTGGACGAGCAGATTGATCCGCGCACCCAGCACTACGGCCTGCTCAAAAAAGCCTGTATGCGCCTGTGCTATCCCTGGGCCGACGCCGTGGTCGTGCTCACGGAAAACGTCAAGAAGGAATGGGCCGAGCGTTTTCTGCCCGGGGAAAAAGTGCATGTGATCCATAATCCGGTGCTGCCGCCGGTTCTGCCCGCCGACGGCCCGGCCGACAGCGCGCCGGACTGGCTGCCGGCCAAATTTCTCTGCTGTGTGGGGCGCCTGCATTATCAAAAAGGCTTTGACCTTCTGTTTGGCAGGCTGCCGGAACTCTTCGCCCGCTGGCCGGAATACAATCTGGTGATCCTGGGCGAAGGCGAAAAACGGGCGGAACTGGAGCAAATGGCCCGGGATCTCGGCATTGCCCATAAAGTCTTCATGCCCGGTTTCAGCAAAAATCCGCATGCCATCATGCGGCGGGCCAGTCTCTTTGTTTTCCCTTCCCGCTGGGAGGGTTTTCCCAATGCCCTGATGGAAGCCATGGCCCTGGGCCTGCCGGTGGTCAGCTTTGACTGCCCCTCCGGGCCGTCCTGCATGGTGAAGCACGGGCACAGCGGCCTGCTGGTTCCGCCCGAAGACGTGCAGGGCCTGGCCTGGTCCGTGGACTATATGCTCTCCCATCCTGAAGAAGCGCGGCGCATGGGCGATAACGCCCGGGAAATCCTGCAGCAGTGCGATCTCGGAAAGGTCATGTCCATGTGGGAGGAACTGATCAGAAAGCTCTGCCTGCCTGCGCCGAAGCTGTTTGCGGCCCCCGCGCCGGAGGCAGCCCTGTCCCGGCAGCCTGCGCGGAGCGGCGGCGGAACGACAGCGGAACGGCAGCGGAGCGACCGATGAAGATCTTCATGGGCATGCACAACATCGCCAGCCTGATGCACGACTATGCGTCCGGTTTTCGCGCCCTGGGGCACGAGGTCTTTTGCGTTTCGGAGTCGGACAGCGCCATAACAAAGGCCGATCTGGATCTGAACATCCCCCGCCTGATCGCGGCCAGACTGTCGCGGCTGAAACACCCCACGCAAGAAGATCAGCTGCGCATCCGAAAGCATTTACGCGAGCTGGCCTGGCAAAAAGCCCTTGAAGCTGATGTCTGCTTCTTCATCTGGAATACGTTTGAGCAGGACGCCTCCGATCTGCCCATGCTGCGCAAAATGGGCAAAAAAATCGTGATCCGTTTCTGCGGGTCGGACGTGCGCGACATGGAAGCAGACCGGCAGGCCGCCCTGCATTACGGCGCGCCGTATACCGACTACGGCCTGAACAGCGCCGGTTTTTTGCCCCGCCTGCATTATCTGCGCATGTGCGAGCGCTACGCGCACCTTTTGATCAACGGCTCCTATATGTCGTTGCGGCCCTTTTTCGGCAGGGGCAGCCTTCTGTTTCAGCCGGAAAGCAGCCTCTGCGAAACGCGGCAGCGTGAGCATCCGGTCATTTTGCACGCGCCGTCAAAAAGAGCCGCCAAGGGCACCGAGATCTGGCTCCAAGTTTTTGACGCCTTGCGCTCGGCAGGGCTGAAATTCGGCGTGAAGCTGGTGGAAGGCCTGCCCCATGAGGAAATGCCCAGGGAATTCGCGAGCGCGGATATTTTCTGCAACTCTCTTTTCTACGGCGGTCGCGCGGCCTGGGAAGCCCTGAGCGCCGGCTGCGTGGTGGTGGAGGGCGAATCAGGCAAAAACCATGTGGAGTATTGCCGCAGTCAGGCCGCGGAAAACCTGCGCGGCCTGGGCGTGCCGGACACTCCTGAGGCGCAGGCCTGGTGGTGGCGCTCCATCGGGTTTGAGCAGATGTTCTCCCATACGCCTGTGGTGCATCTGAGCCCGGAAAACGCGGCACAAAAACTGGCTGAGCTGATCCTGGACCACCCCCGCAGAGAAAAACTTGCCGAGCAAGGCCCGGCGTACGTTACAGAGCTCTCTCCTCAGGCTGCCTGCCAAAGTATCCTGGAACAACTGGAAAACCCGGAAAGCCTGGAAAAACGCTCGCGTTTGCTTTGGCTGCCCTTTTTCAACCTGCACTACATGACGGAGAGGGACAGTCCGGAACGCATCGCTCTCTTCAATAAATACACAGCGATGGTGCGCCCTTGCCGCTGGTACAAAGACTATGTGATCCCCTGTGAACGCGGAGGTCTGCGCTTTTGATCAGTCCGGCTGCCGATGTCTTTTTACCAAACGTGGCTTTGATCATCCCCACTCTGTGCGGGGGCGGAGCCGAGCGCGTCATGACCCGCATGGCCGGCTGGTGGGCCGCCCGCGGTACCAAGGTCATGCTGATCACCTTTGACGCCGGATCTCCGGCCTACCCTTTGCATCCGGCCGTGCAACGGATCGCCCTGGATACCATTTCCCTGCCGCGCGACCTGCCCGCAGAGTCGGCATGGCCCGCTGAAGCCGCCAATATCGCGCGTTTGCGCCTTGCCCTGCAATCCTGCCTTGCGGAGTGCGCCCAAAGACCTCTGCCGGTCATCAGCTTTCTCAGCCGGATGAATCTGCGCACGCTGCTGGCTTCTCAGGGTCTACCTTGCCGGACGATTGTTTGCGAACGGACGCATGCGCCAGCCAGTCCCCTGCCTGAAGAAGAGGAAAAACTTCGCCGTGTCCTCTACCCTTTAGCCGAGCGTGTCGTGTTTCAAACCGCCGCCACATGCCGGTGGGGGCAATCCTTTCTGGAAAAGGAACGCTGCGCCGTTATTCCCAACAGCGTTGATCCCGATCCCGGCGACATGCAGGCGAACTTTCCCGGGCTATCGGTTTGCCAACCATTTTTTTTAGCTGCCGGACGCCTTGTGAAGTTGAAAGGTTTTGACCGGCTGCTGGAAGCCTTCGCGCCCCTTGCGCCGCAATTCCCCGCTCTGCGCCTGATCATTGCCGGGGAAGGCCCGCTCAGGCCGCAACTGGAAGCCTGCATCGTCCGCCTGGGTCTTGAAAAGCGTGTTCAACTGCCGGGCTTTACCTCCCGGCTGCCGCAACTTATGGCCCGGGCGCTGGCCTTTGTTTTGTCCTCGAAATTTGAAGGTTTTCCCAATGTGCTTCTGGAAAGTCTCGCCCAGGGTTGCCCGGCAATAGCTTTTGACTGCCCCACCGGGCCGCGCGAGATTATCAGACACGGCATAGACGGTTTACTGGTGCAGGCGGGAGATGTACGGGGGCTTGCAGCGGCCATGCGCCGCCTGATCCAGGAACCGGAATTGCGCTCACGCCTGGCCCGCGCTGCGCCGGAAGTGCGCAGGCGCTTCGCAGAGGAGCAGATCATGGCGCAGTGGTCAGCTCTGTTCAGCACGCTTTTTCGCGCTCCCTGACTCACGGGCTTGCCTTGGGATCGCCGGTCGTTTGCGACACCGTCTGCATTTTTTGCCCTCTTTTCCAGGGCGCAGAAAAATTGCGTGACCAGCAGCCCGTTATGGGCACACCCTGTTGCCGCGGCTCGTGGACGAGCCCGCACAATGGCCCATGCCGACCACTCCCGGCATCGTCACCGGCATGAACAATGACAACGTGATCATGTGCCTGCAAACATTATGGACACTACAGCCATGCAATCTCTTTACGATCTGATACGCCGTCAATTTGAAGAAACGCCGCTTGAGGCGCACAAGCATTTTCTGCCGCCCGATCCTCACAGCCTGATGGAGCAATTCCGCTGGCTGCTGGCCTGCGGGCTGCTGATCTGCCCGGAGTACCGTTTTACCTGGCCGAGCCTGAACTGGTGGAAGGACGAGGAATTCAACGCCTATTTGAAAAAGTTCGGCGAACTTCAAGACATGAATGCCTACCGGCGCTGGAATCTCGGCCAATTTCTGCGCATGGTCGAAGAGGTGCCGGGCGATACCGTGGAATGCGGGGTCTATAAGGGCGCTTCCTCCTGGCTGATCTGCCGGGCCAACGCGCGGCAGGGCGGCCGCATCCACCACATTTTCGACTCCTTTGAAGGGCTTTCCGAGCCCTTGCCCCTGGACGGCACGCACTGGAAAAAGAACGCCCTGGCTTCCGGGGAGGAGACGCTCAGGGAAAATCTGCAGGAATTTGCCGACGCCTGCCGCGTCTATAAAGGCTGGATTCCCGAACGCTTTGACGAGGTGAAAGACCGACGCTTTGCCTTTGTGCATGTGGATGTGGATCTCTATGAACCCACAAGAGACAGCCTGGAATTTTTTTACCCGCGTCTGAACAAGGGCGCGATCCTGGTCTGCGACGATTACGGTTTCACCAACAATCCCGGAGCCAACAAGGCAGTGGACGATTTTATGCGCGACAAGCCGGAGAAGGTCATCCTGCCCTCGGCCGGGGGCTGCTGGTTCAGCAAACAATAACAGGGAAGGAACAAACGTGTATGCAAGAGAGAGATTCGCCTTTGGCAAGAACTGGAACGCCTTTCTGAAAAAGCATTTTTCCGAAGCATCCGTGGCAGCCTCGCAGCAGGCGCTCTGCGCTTTTCTCGGTCTTCCGTCCCTGGCCGGTTTCTCCTTTCTGGATGTGGGCTGCGGCAGCGGCTTGAGTTCTCTGGCGGCGTTGCGGGCCGGGGCGGAGATGGTCGTCAGTTTTGACTTCGATCCGGATTCGGTGCGCGCTGCGCAGACCTTGCATGCCTATGCCGGTTCTCCGAAAAACTGGCGGATTCTGCGCGGCGACGCGCTTGATCCGGATTTTATGCAATCCCTGGGAAAGTTTGACATCGTGTACGCCTGGGGCGTACTGCATCATACGGGCGACATGCGCGCCGCAGTTGCCAACGCCGTCTTGCCGGTAAGCGATAACGGCCTTTTGTTCCTGGCCCTTTACAGTTATACCGCCTATCAGAATAACCAGGTTTTCGGTCAACCTTCGCCAGAGGAATGGCTGGGCATCAAGCTCAACTACCTGCGCGGCGGCCCCTGGCGGCGAGGCGGTATAATCCTCTGGTATATCTGGCGACGTTATTTTTCCCAGGCCCGCGGCAATCCCCGCAAGCTGGCGGCCGGTCTTGCCGAGCTGTGTTCCCGTTGGCGCAATTACGGCGCCACAAGCCGGGGCATGAATTTCCTGACGGACATACATGACTGGCTTGGCGGTTGGCCCATGGAATTTGCGCATGAGGCGGAGTTCGTGCGCGCTATGCGCGCGGAGCTGAGCATGGAACTCCTGCGCATGGACACAGGCCGCGGCAATACGGAATTTCTTTTCCGACCGGCGGGCGGCTCCAATGTTTGGGATGCACGCTTGGCGACCCGCGCTGCCAGGCCATTGCCCGGGCCTTTTGAACACATGGGCGGAGCGGCCTGGCGAGCGGCATTGCCTGAGCTGAGCGCATTGGCAGATACGGATCAAAATCCCATGCGCTCGCCGTTGCGTCTTCAGGAAGACGGGCAATGGCTCTGCTTCGCCCACTGCCATCGCCCCTCCCTGGAGCGTTTCGGCCTGGGCCGCTACCGGCACAGGGGCGACAGCGTGCTTTTTTCCAGCTCCGATAACAGCAACCCCAATACAAACGGGCGGCGCTACAGCTATTTTCTGGATGAGCGCTGATCTTTTCCCCAAGAGCAACTATGTGCGGTATTTGCGGCATTTTCCGGCCTGAGGGCGTCACGCCCCGCGATCTTCGCGTTGTCTCGGCAATGGTCGCGGATCTGCGTCACCGCGGGCCAAACAAGCAGCAAACCCTGCAAGACGGCCGCGTTGTGCTGGGGCATGATCGCCTTTCCATTCTGGATCTTTCGCCCGCGGCGGGCCAGCCCATGCACAGCGCTGACGGGCGCTTTCTGCTGGTCTGCAATGGCGAGATCTACAATTACGTCTCGCTGCGGGAGCAATTGGAGCGCCAGGGACATATTTTTCGCACCACTTCGGACACAGAAGTGCTCCTGGAGCTTTTCGCGACCCTGGGCGCGGCCTGCCTGCCGCTGCTCAACGGCATGTTTGCCTTTGCGGTCTGGGACAGGCGGGAGCAACGCCTGACTCTGGCGCGGGACCGCTTCGGCCAGAAGCCGTTGTTCTATGCCCGGCAGGCGGATGCCTGGATATTCGCTTCCGAGGTCATGGCCCTGTTCCGGCAGCCAGGCCTGGAGCGCCGCGCTGATCCCAACGCTCTTTTTCACTATCTGACAGTACAGTCCGTGCCCGCTCCCTGGAGCGCGTTCCAGGGCGTGCGCAAACTGCCGCCCGCGCACTGTCTGAGCATCGGCCCTGACAACAGGGCACGGCTCTGGCGCTATTGGACGCCGGAAACCGCGCGGGCATTTGCCGGCTCGGACGAAGAGGCCGAAGAAATTCTGGATGCGCTGCTACAAAAAGCCGTGGCCCGTCACCGCCTCAGCGACGTGCCCGTAGGGCTTTTTCTTTCCGGCGGGGTGGACAGCTCGCTGGTTGCCGCTCTGGCCTGCCGCCAGGAGGCGGAGATGCGCAGCTTTTGCATGGGCTTCGCGGAGAGCAGCCATGACGAGCGCGCCTTTGCGGCCGAGGCCGCGCGGCTCTGCGGCACGCGGCACAGTGACGCTTGCGCGGAGCCGGATGTGGCCGCGCTCTTGCCGGATATGGCCCGGCACTACGGCGAACCCTTTGCCGACTCCTCGGCCCTGCCCACCTGGCTGCTGTGCCGCATGACCGGCAAACATGTAAGCGTGGCGCTTTCCGGCGACGGGGGCGATGATCTTTTCGGCGGCTACGAGCGTTATCTCGACCCCTTTCTTTATGAAGGGGACGTTCCAGCGGCGATCTCACGCCAACATGCCGAACTTCTGGACGAACTGGCCCCGGCCGGCAGGCCGCGGGATGCCTTGGCCTTGACGCCGGCCATGAGCAAATACTATTTCCACTGGGCGCGCTTTTGCGGCGCGCACAAACGGCGGCTCTGCGCGCCTGAACTGCGTGCAGCGGCGCAGCCCGCGCTCAGCCTGCAACTCATGCTGGAGCATTTTCAACGTCATGCCCGCATGCCGCTGCTCGCGCGCATGCAGCTTTTCGAGCTGGAATATTATCTTGCAAGCACTTTGATGCCCAAGGTGGATATTGCGGCCATGGCCTCTTCCCTGGAAGTGCGCGCGCCGTTGCTGGATGCCGAGGTGGCGGATTTTGCCCTGGCCCTGCCCGTGGAGATGCGGGTCAGACGGGTGCCCGGCGGCAAAGGCGGCAGTTTCGGCAAAGGCTGGGAAGCCAAATGGCTGCTGAAAAAGGTGGCCGCGCGCTACCTGCCGCCGGAATTTATCTACCGGCGCAAGATGGGCTTTGGCGTGCCGCTGGCGCAATGGCTGCGCGGCTCCTTGCGCGAGCTTGTCTGCGACACGCTGCTCTCTTCCGCCTGTGCGCAGCGGGGCTGGCTTGAGCCCGCTGCCGTGCGCGCGCTGGTTACAGAACACATGACAGGCGCGGTCAATCATGAATACCGGCTCTGGGCCGTGCTGATGCTGGAACTCTGGGCCCAGTACTGCCTTACATCCGAATGACGTTTGTTGTGGTGCTTGGCGGAGGCCCCCGTGATCAGAGCAGATTGCCTTTGGCGGTTTTCGCCTGAATGTACGCCGCGTTGCGGCGGCTGCCGCTTTCGCGTCAGCAGAGCATTTTCAAAGAGAAAATGCTCTGCTGTAGTGCAGGTTGATGGAGAAAGCAGATAATGCAGAACCCTCTTCACACGACAACTGTCGCTTGCCCCGTCTGCGGCTCAAATGCGGCAAAGCCTCTTTTTCTGAGAAAGGATCTGGCTTTCCTTCGTCATCCACATGCTTTTTCGGTCGTCCGCTGCACGACATGCGGCATGGGATATGTTCAGGATCGCCCAACGCCGGAGGCGCTCTCCCTTTTTTATCCTCCGGAATTTTATGCCCAAAATCACAGTCATTCCGGTGAACAGAAAAAACTCGACCATAAGCTGAATTTTTTAGAGCGATTTCTTGTTGACAAGAAATCGCTCCGGCGTCGCCGGAGCGGGCTTCGGCTTTTGGACGTGGGCTGCGCCGGCGGCGAATTTGTCGCCTACACCGCGCAACGCGGCTGGGACGCGTACGGATATGAATGGTCGCAAACCCCGCCCAATCATTACAATTCCCCTGTCATCCATGCGCCGACACTGCAAAACATCTTTGAAGGCTCTTCTTTTGACGCCATCACGGCCTGGGCTGTGCTGGAACACGCGTACAATTTGCGCGAGCTGACGGCGGAAATAAGCCGCCTGCTCAAGCCCGGCGGCTTATTTGTCGCGTTGGTGACGAACTTCAACAGCATACCGGGTCGTTATATGCAGCATGACGACATCCCCCGCCATTTGAACCTGTTCACGCGCCGGAGCCTGACCCGCCTGCTGAAAGAAAATCACCTCACGCCGCAGAGCTGGTCGTACGGCAATGCCATTTTCAACGGCAGCCATCGGGGTTTTTTGGTTTTTCTTCTCAAACGCCTGGCCGGGGAGAGCCTGGAATCCATTGTAGAACAGCACCGCGCGCCCGGCAAAAGACAGGAGTTCTGCACCATGCTTCGCGGCAGGCCGTCTCGGCTTGCGGACTGGGTTTGCCGCTTCGACCGGGCACTGTTCGCGCCGGTTATGGATGCGCTGGCTGCGTCTACAGGTTTTGGCTTTACCATGACCGTCACGGCGGTCAAAAAATAACAGGGCTTGCGGCAGATGATCTTTGAAGCGCGCCGCCTTGCAAGGCTGAAATACGCTGCACTCAAAGGCCGCCGGATTTCCGGCGGCCTTTGAGTTGCGTACAAAATCGACTTCGGGCGCGTGCCCTGTCAACGGCAAAAGAGAACGCCCGCAGCCCCACATCCTAGAGCATTTTCACTTTGAAAATGCTCTAGGGGCTATGCCCCGTATTTGCGGCTGATTTCCTCGCCCGCTTTTGCCACATCCTCGCGCATTTTGGCGCGGGCCGCCGCGATTTTGCGGTCCAGCTCCGGATCGGCCACGGCAAGGATCTGGGCGGCCAGCCAGGCCGCATTGCGCGCTCCGGCCTTGTCCAGAGCCACGGTGGCCACCGGAAAGCCGGGGGGCATCTGCACGGTGGAAAAAAGCGCATCCATGCCCGCCAGGCCGCCGCCGGAAACGGGAATGCCGATCACCGGCCGGGTGGTGCGCGCGGCCACGGCGCCGGCCAGATGCGCGGCCATGCCCGCGGCGCAGATAAAGACCCGCGCGCCCTGCGCCTCATAACTGCGCACCAGTTCCTCGGTGCGCTCGGGCGTGCGGTGCGCCGAGCTTACGGTAAACGTATATGTAATGCCCAGGCTTTGCAAAATTTCAGCGCAGGGGCTGACTTTTTCCTCATCGGATTTGGAACCCATCAGAATGACGACGTGCGGCATACTCTCAGTCCTTGCATTTTCCGTTGCTGCATTTTTCATGAACAAACATTCCGCGCGGGCAATCTTTGGCCGACATTCCACTGGCGCATGTGACAGCGCATTGTGCCTTTAGGGCGTTTTGCTCATGAAATGAGCAAAACGCCCTGCAATCTGCGGATGCGGCCCGACAGGCGCGCAAAAAGCCCGTGGCCTGCGCCGGAGGCGCGGAGCACGGGCAAAAGGGAGTCTACTTCCGCGCCAGGCGGCGCATGCCCTTATTGCCGATATCCTTGCGAAAATAGCCGTCGGGCATCCGGATTTCTTCCAGCGCCGCGTACGCGGCTTTCCGGGCTGCGGGAAGGTCATCGCCCAGGGCGGTCACGCAGAGCACCCGCCCCCCGCTGGAAATCAGCACATGATCCTTGACTGCCGTGCCGCTGTGAAAAACCTTGACCCCCGGGCGGGCCTCGGCTTCGGCAATGCCCTTGATCACCAGGCCCTTGGGGTAGGCGCGCGGATACCCTTTGGCCGTCAGCACCACGCCCAAAGCCGTCTGCCCGCTGTTGCCGATGCTGGCGGGGTCAAGCTCGCCGTTCACGCAATCCAGCATGATCTGCGCCAAATCGCCCTGCAATCGCATGAGCAGCGGCTGGCATTCCGGGTCGCCGAAACGGGCGTTGTACTCCAGCACCCTGGGCCCGTCGGCGGTTAGCATCAGCCCGGCATACAACACGCCCACAAAGGGATGGCCGTCTTTGGCCAGTTCCGCGAGGATGGGGCGGATGGTCAGATCCGCCATTTCTTCCAGACGATCGTCGGGCAGCACCGGCGCGGGGCTGTAGGCCCCCATGCCGCCGGTATTGGGGCCTTGATCGTCGTCCCAGGCGGCCTTGTGATCCTGCGCGGAGGGCAGGGGCACGGCCCGCGTGCCGTCGCAGAGGCAGAGGAATGAGGCTTCCTCGCCCACCAGAAACTCCTCAAGCACCACGCGATCGCCCGCCGCGCCAAAAGCCCGCGCATTCATGATGTCGTCCACGGCCTGCAGGGCCTCCTGCGAGTCGCGGGCCACCACCACGCCCTTGCCCGCGGCCAGACCGTCAGCCTTGACGACCAGGGGCGCGCCCACCTTGACCACATGGTTTTTGGCCATTTCCGCATCGGCGAACACCGCGCTGCGGGCCGTGGGCACCCTGGCCCGGAGCATCATTTCCTTGGCAAAGGCCTTGCTGCCCTCCAGACGCGCGCAATGCGCGTCCGGGCCGAAACAGGGGATGCCCGCCTCGCGCATGCGATCCACAATGCCCAGGGTCAGAGGCAATTCCGGGCCGGGGACCACCAGATCGATCTTTTCCTTTTGCGCCAGAGCCACCAGGCCATCCAGATCATCCGCGGCCACGGGCACGTTGATGGCGCCTTCGCCATGCGTGCCGCCATTGCCCGGAGCAGCGAAAATTTTACTGACCCGCGGGCTTTGCCCGAGTTTCCAGACCAGGGCGTGCTCACGCCCGCCGGAGCCGATCACCAGGATGCGCACATTGCCTCCTTTGGCTGCACAAAAACGGCCCTCCACAAGAACATGGAGGGCCGACCAGCATACACACTAGTTGGGATTTACTTCAAAGTCGCTCATGTCCGCGGGCACATTGGGATCAGTCGCCGAGACATCCAGAGGATAGGCCACAATCATGCTCTGGCGGCTGCCGATGCCGAGATCCGGCGAGGTATTCAGCCCCACCACCAGATCCAGGACGCCGTTGTTGTTCACATCGGCCAGATCCACTTCCGCCACGGAACCCTTGATGCGCCGGGTCTTCCATTTGAGGGCCAGGCCCACGCCGTCCCAGTACAGGGCGTGGATTTCGCCCTGCGGGAAGAAACGGTAGCGGTCAAAAAGCTGCGAAGCCGTGGAAATGGGCTTGTTGACCAGCAGCACATACTCGCCGGTGCGGCCCAGATCCGCGGCGATCAGGCGCATGGGCGCGTAATACTTGCTGGGCAGTTGATAATTGCGGTCCACGCCCAGGCCGGGCATGCCCTTGTAATGATCCATGCCTGTGGCCGAGCCAGAGAAGCGCTCCATGGTGGTGTGGATCAAAGTCTTGCCGTTCCCCTGGAAGACCTTCAGCCGCTCGTCGTCCGTGAGCATGACCAGTTGATCCCCCTTGCCGTCCTTGCCGCCGGGCAGCCAAGCCACATTGAAGACTGAGGCCCCGGGCGGAAGATCCAGGCGCGAGCCAAGGCTGAACTTGCTGCCGTTTTTCACCATGACGTGCACGCCGGGCGCGAAAAGCTTGAGCGAATCCCAGCCCTGGCCCACAAGCGTGGGCGTGAAGTGCGGCGGCACAGCGAGCACGCTCACGAAATAGGGGCAGCGATCCGCATATTGACTGAAGGTATTGCCCCTGAAGCTGTAAAAATAGGAATAGGGGCGGTTGCTCTCTTCCTCAAACGTGGCGACGACCAGTTCTTTGGCGCCGTCGCGGTTCAGATCAATGGCCCGCATGGAAAAATTGGTATTGGACTTGGAAATGGAGATCTCGCCCAGTTTCTTGAGCTTGTCCTGGGGCGGCCATGTATAGATGGTCAGCTTGTGATCGCCGAGCAGCGCGATTTCATTTTTGCCGTCGCCGTTGAAATCGCCCACGGCCATGTCCACCATGTTTCCGGGCAGCCGCTGGCTGCGCAGGCGCGAGCCGTCGCTGGCCCCGGCGCCCTGGTAGCGAAATTGCGGGTTCAGGTACATCTGCTGCTGGCCCGTCTCATTGACCACAATGTCGGAACTCATGCCGCCGGCGCGGCCGCCCACAGGCGAGGTGGCGCCCAGAGTGCGCGCCCCGCCCACGCCGAAGGCTTCGCTGCCCAGCGCGGCGCTCACATTCTGCACAACGCCGGTCAGGCCGCTCAACGGGCCTTGCCCGGACTTGCTCCAGACCTTGCCGGCCTTGTCCACGCAGTTGACCTCAATGGTGCACTCATTGCCCATGACGTTCACCGAACCCCAGACCGCATAGTCCGCGCCCGCAGAGCTCAGGGCTTTGCGGGCTTCAGCCTGGGAAGCGGCCTTGCCTTGCGCAACGCGCCCCTCCAGCACGCCGGGCCGGTAGAGCTTGGCCTGCATGGTGGCAGGCACGGCTTTGGAAAGATAGGCATAGCTCTGCGGCGCATTGACCGTGAACGGCATAATCACAAATGTTTTGGACGCGGCTTGCGCCGCCGGAGCCAGGCTCACGGCGAAGATCAGCAGGCACGCCGCGAGCGACAGTCGCATGAAAAATTTCATCCCGCACTCCTTGGGGCATTTTTCAAAAGCATGGCGGAGCTTCAGCCCGCAATCTCAGACACTATACGCATACTTGCGCCGCCGCGCAATACGTTGCATCCGCGGCGGGCATGGCTTCGCCCTGCCAGAGCGTTTAGCTAGAGCATTTTGCTTTTGAAATTATTCAATTTCAAAAGCGGCGCTGCCATCATTTCGCGTCCAGAACGCGGTCTGGACGCTCATTCGGCGCGGGCGTCCGCTCCCGCGGCCGCCAGAGCGTTTAGCTAATTTTATTAGCAAAACGCTCTAATTTCATCAGCAAAACGCTCTATGCGGGCGGGGAAAAAGGCGTTGCGGCCTGTTTCCGGCAAAGCCGGGCCGTGTAAAAAAGCGCGCGGCGAAAAAGAGCTTGCCGCCGCGCCGCGCCGGATTCTATAGTGCGTCATGCCCACATCCTTTGCCCGCTCTTTCCGCCTGGTCTGCGAGCCGCAACGCATCCCCGCGGTGGAGGCCCTGCTGCGGGCCGAGGGGTATGACTTCGAGCCCGAGCCCTTTTCGCCCTTCTGCCGTCGGCTCTGCCATGAGCCCCGGCCCCTGGGCTCGTCGACAGCCGCCTTTTTCGGCTACATCTATATCCAGGATCGATCCTCCATGCTGCCGCCCCTGGCCCTGGCCCCGCAAGCGGGCGAAGCCGTGCTGGACATCTGCGCCAGTCCGGGCAGCAAAACCGGTTTTCTGGCGCAACTGACCGGGCCCGCGGGTTTTGTGCTCGGCAATGAACCCGCGCCCGCGCGCCTCGCCACGTTGCGGGCCAATCTGCAGGCCTGCAACTTTCTCCAGGCCGCCACCTGCTCCTGCGGCGGCCAGGCCCTGCCTCTGCACCCCGAATCCTGGGGCGCGATTCTGCTGGACCCGCCCTGCTCGGGCTGGGGCACAGCTGAAAAGCATCCGCGCGTGCTCAAGCTCTGGCAGGGCGACAAACTCAAAAGCCTGACCGGATTGCAGCAATGCCTGCTCAAAAGCGCGGCCGCGCTGCTCAAACCCGGCGGGCGGCTGGTCTACTCCACCTGCACCACCAATGAGGCGGAAAACGAAGATCAGGTCCGTTTCGCAGAGCAGGAACTGGGCCTTGTGCGCGAATTTCTGCCGCCTTTTCCCGGCTTTGTCTGGGAGGAGCGCCCCGGCGGCCAGGGCACGCTGCGGGTGGACGGGGCGCGCTCAGGCGCCCAGGGCTTTTACGTGGCGCTTTTGCGCAAAACGCATCAGGCCGCGCCGGGGCCGCAAGGGCGTCCCGGGCTTGCTGGGTCTGCGCTGGCCCACGCGGCTGCCCCGGGCATGCGCGCGCCGGAAACGGAGCGGGAGCGCGGGCAAACGCTCGCGCCCGAAATTCTGGCCGGGCCCTGCTGCGATCCGGCGCTTCTGCCGCCGGGCCGGGTGGCGCTCTACGGCGAGCATGTGCGTTTCATTCCGGCCCAGGCCGCGGCGCTCCTGCCGTCGCATTTTGTCTGGCAGGGCGCTCTGCTGGGCCGCCTGGCCGCAGGCCGCCTGAGCACGAGCCCGCGCCTGCGGGCGCTGATGCCCGCGCGGCCCGATCCCGCCTCCAGTCTGGTGCTCGAAGACGTGCGGGAGATTGCCGCCCTGCTTTCCGGCCAGAGCCGCCAAACCGGGCTGAGCGGTCGCGAGGCCGGGCTGTGGTGGCGCAATCTGCCCCTGGGGCGGATCGCGCTCAAGCAGGGCCGGGCCGTGGCCGCCTTTAGAGCAGCTTACCTTTGACTTTTTATGAAAGTCAAAGGTGACATTCAGGCGAAAAACGCGGTTTTCGCCTGAATGCACGCCGCGTTGCGGCGGCTGCCGCTTTCGCGTCAGCAGAGCATTTTCAAAGAGAAAATGCTCTAAAGCGTTTTGCTAGAGCGGTTTGCTGTTGAAAACGGCAACCGCTCTAGCTCCGGCGCAGCAGGCAACGGCCCCAGACCGCCTGCCCCAGCGAAAGGCCGCCGTCACCCGGCGGCAGTTCATGGTGCGTGAGCGGGACAAGGCCCAGATCTGCCAATGCCTCAGGCAAGAGACGCGCCAGAATGGCGTTTTGCAGCACGCCCCCGGAAAGACCCACGCTGTCGAGCCCGGCTGCATCCGCCGCGGCCGCGGCCAGGGCAGCGAAACCCTGCGCCATGCTCAGATGAAAACGCGCCGCAATGCCTTGCGGGGCGCAACCGGCCTTTTGCTCTTCCAGCACCTGCGCGAAAAGCGCCGCGCTGTCCAGTTCCAGCAGGCCGTCACGTTCTCTGATCGCCACAGGCCACGGGGCTTCTGTCTGCAAGGCTGTTTCCTGCGCGGCCGCTTCCAGGCGGATGGCCGCCTGCCCCTCGTAGCTGGTCGCCAGGCAGAGGCCCAACTGGGCGGCCACGGCATCAAACAGGCGACCGCAACTGGATGTCTGCGGGCAGTTGACGCCGCGAAGCAGCATTTCTTCCACTGCCGTGGCAGCAGCCGCGTACTCCCGCTCCCAGGGCGAAAGGCCGGAAAAATGGCCCTGGCGTTGCAGACCCAGGGCTATGCGCCAGGGCTCCCGGATGGCCGCCTCGCCCCCGGGCAGCGCAAAAGGGCTCAGCCGCCCCAGACGGCTCCATTGCGCCGTGCGCAGATCCATGCGCAACAGCTCGCCGCCCCAGATGCTGCCGTCCTGGCCCAGGCCCGTGCCGTCAAGACAGAGCGCCAGAGCAGGGGCATACTGCCTGTTTTCCGCCAGCACCGAGGCCGCATGGGCCGCGTGATGCTGGAGCCGCCAGAGCGGCAGTCCGTCCTGGGCGGCGCGCGCCTCGGCATGGCGGGTGGAGAGAAAATCCGGATGCAGATCGCAGACAACGGCTTTGGGCCGCACTTCCAGAAGCTTTTCCAAATGGGCCGCCGCCTCTTCGTAAAAACCCAGGGTAGCCGGATTTTCCAA
This sequence comes from Desulfovibrio sp. ZJ200, assembly GCF_011039095.1. Lineage (NCBI taxonomy): Bacteria > Pseudomonadati > Thermodesulfobacteriota > Desulfovibrionia > Desulfovibrionales > Desulfovibrionaceae > Desulfovibrio > Desulfovibrio sp. ZJ200. The sequence goes on from NZ_JAAKEH010000007.1 coordinate 59,773, forward strand.
ATCCCCGATATGCTGGCTCACAAAGGCTTCGCGCCCGCGCGTAAGACAGAGGGTTCCCTTGAGCTCGGCCCCGGCGCCCAAAACCGCGGGCCCGTCGTCGGGCAGAAAGACCGGGCGCGGCACATAGCCGCGGGCCCGCCGGAAAAAAAGCGGCTCCACGCCCCGGCAGCCGGCCTCCCCGCCCGCCGCGTCGTTGCCTGACACGCCGGGCCGCGCAAGGCCGGCGCGCGCGCTCCGCGCCACGGCCGGGCGCGGCGGTATGGGCGTCACAGCGAGCACGCTGTCATCCACACGCGCCAGAATATCCCGATCGTGCAGCAGCCAGGCGTCGGCCAGGCCGCGCAGGCGCGCCAGGGCCTCACGGTTGCCCAGGCAGATGGGCTCGCCGCTGGCATTGGCCGAGGTCATCACCAGCACGGGCGGCAGCTCCATCCGTTCTTGCAGCAGATCGAACAAAACCGCATGCAAAGGCGTGTACGGCAGCATCAGCCCCACACTGCGCGTGTCCGGGGCCACTTCCCGCGGCAAGACGCCGGGCAGGCAAGGGCAAAGCACAATCGGTTTTTCCGGGCTTTGCAACAGGGCCTGATGCTCGGGCGTCAGGCGGCACAGGCTGCGGACTGCCGTCAGATCAGCCGCCATCAGGGCCAATGGCTTGTGCGGACGGGCCTTGCGCCGCCGCAGCTCGCGCAGGGCCTGGGCATTGCGCGCGTCGCAGGCCAGTTGAAAACCGCCCAGGCCCTTGAGCGCCAGAATGCCCCCGGTCAACAGAATGTGCGCAGCGCGGGCCAAAGCCTCATGCTGACTGGCCTCTGCGGGGACGGTGTGGCCGCTTGCGGCTGCGGCGGCATCCACGAACCAGAGGCGCGGGCCGCAGACAGGGCAGGCAATGGGCTGGGCGTGAAAGCGTCGATCCCCCGGGTTGCCGTATTCAGCCGCGCATTCCGGACAGAGGGGAAAACAGCTCATGGAGGTCACGGCCCGGTCATAGGGAATGGAGCGGGTGATGGTGTAACGCGGGCCGCAATTGGTGCAGTTGGTGAAAGGATAGCGGTAACGGCGGTTGGCGGCATCGCGCATTTCCGCAAGGCAATCCGGGCAGACGCCCATGTCCGGGCTGACCAGCACGCTGTGCCCGGCGTGCCCGCTGCTGGGCACGATAACAAAGGCCGCCTCGCCGGGCAGCGGCTCAAGCTCTTCTTCCGCAAGGGCCACAAGCCGGGCCAGAGGCGGCAGCTCCGTCCGCAGGCGGCGGCCGAAACGGGCCACGGCCTGCAAGGCGCCCTGCACTTCCATGCGCACGCCCTCGGAAGTGTTGCCCACCGCGCCGGTAAGCCCTTCCTCCTGAGCCAGCCGGTAGACAAAAGGCCTGAAGCCCACGCCCTGCACCTGCCCCGCGGCCACAAAAGCCCGTCGTGTTATTTGCGTTGCATCCATCTTTTCACTCTATCCGAAGAGCGGCCCTTGCGCCAGATTGCTCAAGCGCTCAAGGCAACAGGGCAGACGCATCTCATGCGGCAGCCCTGTCAGGGCAAGGGCCGCTCTTGCGGGTCCGCCGCTTCTTCTGCTATTCATGACAATAACTCATGACAATCGCATCTGTCCGTATCACAGCCCAACGAGACAATCAGGAGCGCCTATGCCCGCCGCACGCACCATCGGCTCCCGTATCCGCGCGTTCCGCGAGGAGCGCGAGGTTGATCTGGAAACCCTGGCCCAAAACACCGGCCTGACCACGGAATTTCTCGGCAAACTGGAAAACGACGCCATTTACCCGAGCATCGGCCCGTTGCAGAAAGTGGCCCGCGCGCTGGGCGTGCGTCTGGGCACCTTCCTGGACGATCAATTCAGCCGCGATCCGATCATCTCGCGCCTTGACGGCAGCGAAGCGGACGAAGCCCTGCACACCGGGCGCATTCCCCGCCCCAGCTATGTGTATCATGCCCTGGGCAAGGGCAAGAACGATCGGAACATGGAGCCTTTTTACATTAAAATTTCCCCGGAGCCGACCGGCGAACGCAAAACCACCTCGCATCAGGGCGAGGAGTTCATTCTGGTGCTCAAGGGCGAGCTGCTGGTGGTCTATGGCCGGGAAAACCATGTGCTCACAGCCGGGGAGACCATATACTACAACTCCATTGTGCCCCATTTTGTGGGCGCGGCCGGGGACGAGCCGGTGGAAATACTGGCTGTGGCCTATAATCCTTAGAGCATTTTGCTTTTGAAACAGATCCCTGCGGCATCCGCCCCGCTGCCTGCGCCGCCCGACGCGCCCGATGCCACCGGGCTGATCTCCGCGCGGATCGGTCGCGTGCGAAGGTATCCACGATTTTTTTTCAACGGCACGCCGCACGGCGGGCAAACAGAGAGACGCAAATGGACGAAAAAGTACGCGAACGGCAGGCCTTGTTTGAACTGCGCGAACGGACCCTGGGGCAGATTCTGGACGAAACCGTGGCCCGTTTTCCCGAACGCGAGGCCGTGGTCTATGCCGATCGCGACTACCGCCAGACCTGGCGCGAATTCGCCGACGTGGTGGATCAGTTCGCCAAGGGCCTTATGGCGCTCGGAGTGCAGAAAGGCGAAAAAGTGGCGGTCTGGGCCACCAATGTGCCCTACTGGGTGGCCTTGCAGTTTGCCACGGCCAAGATCGGAGCCGTGCTGCTCACGGTGAACACCAATTACCGGGAGCATGAGCTGCGCTATCTGCTCACCCAGTCCGAATGCGAAAACATTTTTCTGATCGACAGCCTGCGCGATCACGACTACATCGACACGCTCTACAAGATAGCGCCCGAATTGCGGGTGCAGGCGCGCGACGCCTTTGTCTGCAAGAGCCTGCCGCATTTGAAGCGGGTCTGCTTTCTGGGCGCGGAAAAGCACCGCGGCATGTATTCCGTGCCGGAAATCCTGGCCCTGTCCGTGATGGTGGATGACGCGGAATACCAGGCCCGACAGGCTTCCCTGAACCCCTGGGACGTGATCAACATGCAGTACACCTCGGGCACCACGGGCTTTCCGCGCGGCGTGATGCTGACCCATGTGGGCGTGGGCCTCAACGGCTACTGGATCGGCCGCCATCAGGGCTTCACGGAACAGGACCGCCTCTGCCTGCCCGTGCCGCTTTTTCACTGTTACGGCTGCGTGCTGGGCGTTTCGGCCTGCGTCAACCACGGGACCTGCATGGTCATCCTGGAATCCTACAACCCCCTGAAAGTGCTGGCCGCCGTGGACGGGGAGCGTTGTACCGCGCTCTACGGCGTGCCCACCATGTTTCTGGCCGAACTGGAGCACAAGCTTTTCAAGCGTTTCGACGTTTCCAGCCTGCGCACCGGGATCATGGCCGGTTCGGTCTGCCCGGAACCGCTCATGCGCCGGGTTGTGGAAGACATGTACATGAAGGAGATCACCATCTGTTACGGCCTGACCGAAGCCTCGCCGGTGATGACCCAGTCGGACATTCACGATTCCCTGCCCGTGCGCTGCGAAACCGTGGGCTGCGCCATGCCGGGCATTGAAGTGCGCGTGGGCGATCCCGAAACCTGCGAGGAGCTGCCGCGCGGCGAAGTGGGCGAAATCCTCTGCCGGGGCTACAATGTCATGAAGGGCTATTATAAAATGCCCGAGGAAACGGCCAGGGCCATCAGCCCGGAGGGCTGGCTGCACTCCGGCGATCTGGGTGTCATGGACGAGCACGGCTATGTGCGGGTCACCGGCCGGATCAAGGACATGATCATCCGCGGCGGCGAAAACGTCTACCCCCGCGAGGTGGAGGAATTTCTGCTCCAGATGCCCGGCGTGCTTGATGTGCAGGTGGTGGCCGTGCCCAGCCGCAAATACGGCGAAGAAGTCGGGGCTTTTGTGATTCCCAGGCCCGGCGTGGAGCTGCTGCCCGAAGATGTGCGCGACTTTTGCAGGGGTAAAATCTCCAGGTTCAAGATTCCCAAATATATTGCTCTGGTGAACGGCTTTCCGCTGACGGCCAGCGGCAAAATCCAGAAATACAAACTGCGGGAGATAGCCGCCGAACGCTGGCCCGAGGCCATGGAAAAATAAACTGCCCGCAGGGGCAGAAGCGCCCGCCGCGACTTCCTCTTTTCTCCGGAGCGGTTCTGTAGTACATTTTTGCATGAGCAACGAACAGTCTCCCCTTGCTTCCGACGGCAAATCCCCTGCCGCAGCGCCCGGCCACCAGGCGGTTGCGGCCGCGGCCCAGGACGCCACGCCCGGCGCGGGCTGCGCCGCGGTCTGCCCTTTGGCGCAAATCCCGACGCCGGTCTGGAAAAGCCTGTTGCGCCGGCCTTTCCGCAAGCGGCATCCTTTTCTCTTTTGGAGCGGCGCCATCCTGCTGACGCTGATCTGCCTGTTCTTTTTCAGCAGGGACGAGACCGGCCGCAGCCTGTTCAGCGGCGGCGACCGTCTGGCCCTGGTCACGTTGCGCGGCCCGATCATGGACGTGGCGCCCACTCTGGCCTGGATTCGCAAAATCGAACGTGATCCCAGTGTAAAGGGCGTGCTGCTGCGCGTGGATTCGCCCGGCGGCGGGGCCGCCGCCTCGCAGGAAGTGTATGCTGCCCTGGCCCGCGTGGCAAAAAAACGGCCCGTGGCGGTGAGCATGGGCTCCATGGCCGCCTCGGGCGGCCTGATGGTCAGCATGGCCGGAAAGCGGATTTTCGCCAATCCCTCCACGGTCACCGGCTCCATAGGCGTGCGCATGGACATCCCGCAGTTGCAGGGCTTGCTGGGCAAGATCGGCGTGGGCCAGGAAACGCTGGTCACCGCGCCGTATAAGAACGCCGGTTCCTATCTGCATCCGCTCTCGCCCGAAGACAGAGCCTATTTTGAGGGCGTGCTCAGGGACATGCACGAGCAGTTCGTGGATATTGTGGCCCAGGGCCGGGCCATGCCGCGCGAGCGCGCCGCTGCATTGGCCAACGGCAAGATTTTTACCGGCCGGGAAGCCCTGAAGCTGGGACTGGTCGACGAAATGGGCGGTCAGGAGGCCGCCGTGCGCTGGCTGGCCGGGCATACCGGCGTGCCGGCAGATCGCAAGCTGCTGCGCCGGCCCGAAAAAAATTCCTGGCTCACGGCCGGCCTGAAATCCTGGTTCGGCCTGGATCTTGCGGCCATGGCCGCTCTTTCCGGCCTCAACGCCACGGGCAGCGGATGGCGTGCCCCGGCCTTTCTCTATCAGTTCTGAGCGAATTTCGAGGAAAAGCCTCCTGAGCCGGGAGCTACGTCATCCGGTGCAGGGCAGTTGCAGACAAAAAGGGCATCCTTGCGGATGCCCTTTCAAATCCAGCATACAGCAACAGGTTAGCTGTTTTCGTTTTCTTCCAGCTTCTGCTTGAGCAGATCGCCCAGGCTTTGCCCGGCTTCCTGCGGCCCGGAATGAAATTCCTTGGGCTTGCGGCGTTCCTCTTCATCCTTGATCTGCTTGATGGAAAGGCCCAGGCGGCGCTCCTCGGCGCTGACATGGATGACCTTGGCCTGAATCTGATCGCCTTCCTTGTAGATTTCCGCCGGGGTCTTGACCTTCTTGCTGGAAAGCTCGGAAACGTGCACCAGACCTTCGATGCCTTCCTCAACTTCCACAAACAGGCCGAAATCCGTGATATTGGTCACAGTGCCCTTGACGGTGCAGCCCACGGGATAGGTGGCCGGCACATGGCCCCAGGGGTCATCCACCAGTTGCTTGATGCCCAGGGTGAACTTTTCATTTTCCTGATCCACGGTGAGCACCTTGGCCTGCACCGTATCGCCCACCTTGAACATCTCATTGGGATGGCGCACCTTTTTGGTCCAGGAAATGTCCGAGACGTGGATCAGACCGTCAATGCCGTCCTCAATGCCGATGAACATGCCAAATTCGGTGATGTTCTTGATCACGCCTTCAAGCACGGTGCCTTCGGGGTATCTTTCGGCCACCAGCTCCCAGGGATTGGGCCGGACCTGCTTCATGCCCAGGCTGATGCGCTTCTTCTCGCCGTCCACGCCCAGAATGACCACATCCACTTCGTCGCCGGTGTGAACCATCTGGGAGGGGTGGCGCAACTTGCGCGTCCAGGACATTTCAGAGATATGCACCAGGCCTTCCACGCCGGGCTCCAGTTCCACAAACGCGCCGTAGTCCACCAGGTTGGTGACTTTGCCCGTGCATTTGGCCCCTTCGGGGAAGCGCGCGGAGATGTCCTGCCAGGGATCGGGCACCAATTGCTTGAGGCCCAGGGAAACTTTGTTGGTCTCGCGATCAAAGGAAAGCACCTTGAGGGTCAGCTCCTGGCCCATGGTGATCATTTCCTTGGGATGACGGATGCGCTTCCAGCTCATATCCGTGATATGCAAAAGGCCGTCCAGACCGCCGAGGTCCACGAACACGCCGTACTCGGTGATGTTCTTGGCCTTGCCCTGGACAATCTGGCCTTCCTCAAGGGTGCGCAGCAGCTCCTGACGCTTGGAGTCGCGCTCCTCTTCCAGGAGCACGCGGCGGGAGACAATCACGTTGCTGCGGCGGCGGTTGATCTTGAGCACGCGGAATTCAAATTCCTGGTTCACCAGGGCGTCCATGTCAGGCACAGGGCGCAGATCCACATGCGAACCGGGCAAAAACGCCTCGACCCCGCCGATGTCCACAGTGTAGCCGCCCTTGATGCGGCGCACGATGTGGCCCTTGATGACCCTGTTGTTTTCCTGCACGTCTTCAAGCTGGTCAAAGACCTGCATGCGCTTGGCTTTTTCAAAGGAGAGGGTGATGGTGCCGTCCATTTCATTCTTGCGCACCACATACACGTCCACCCTGTCGCCCACGCTGACGGTCATGTTGCCCGCCGGATCCCTGAACTCGGCCGCGGGGATCTGCCCCTCGGACTTGAAGTTCACATCCACCAGCACATTGTCGTCATCCACGCGGACAATCTCGCCTTTGGTGATAGAGCCTTCCTCAAGGTCGCCGAAGTCGGGATTGAGATAGTTTTCAAGGGCGCTTTCAAAATTTATTTCATTGTCGTGCCCGGTTTCCGAACCTGCCATATTCCTTGCCTCCAAATAAATTCCCCTCGGAGAGAGGGAGAAAAATTATCAAAAACAACGGAAAAGCACAAGATCTAATTGCCGACAGCCTAAGGCAGATATATCTAAACTATTAAGTGCAATAATTTTGTAATGTTATCTTAAGCGATGGGAAGAGCCGCTTCGGCGGCGGACTTGACTTTTGCGGCGCGCGGGTGTTCCGTACACGCGGAACGCGGGGAATTCCGTGCAAGTCGGAAACAGTCGCGCTGCGGTAAGAGGGTACAAAGCTTCTTTGATCCCGCCGGATCATGACAGCCAGTCGCATATATGATGCGGTGAAGGCGAAGCCGAGGCGCGGGGCGCAGGCCCCCATATCCCTCAAGTCCGAAGACCCGCCATCGCGGTTTTGCCGCGCCTTCATAAACCCTGTTCAACGCGTTATTGAGGAGGTTGCCATGAGGCAGGTTTGCCTGCGCGCTTTTCTGCTTTCCGTAGTTATGCTGGCCGGTCTGGCCTTTGTCGCCCAGGCCGCGGAAAAAGCCCCCAAAGAAGGACTGTTGCTGGTGGCCTTCGGCACCAGCGTGCCCGAGGCCCTGCCCGCGTTCAAAGCCGTGGATCGCTCCTTCCGCCAGGCCTTTCCGGGATGCCCCGTGGTCTGGGCCTACACTTCGCAGATCATCCGCCGCAAACTGGCCGGCGAAGGCCGCCCTGTGGGCGGCATCAGTGATGGCCTGGCCAGGCTTGCCGCGGACGGCGTGAAGGTGGCGCGCGTGCAGCCCCTGCATGTGATGCCCGGCGAGGAATTTACGGCCCTGGAGCGGGCCGTGCTCATTGATCTGCAAAAGCATCCCGGTCGCTTTGAGGCTGTCTGCCTGGGCCGCCCCCTTCTTGAATCGCGCCAGGACGCGCTGGAAGTGGCCCGGGCCGTGCTGGAGAACATGGGCGGCAAGCGCCGCCAGCATGAAGCACTGGTGCTCATGGGCCACGGCCAGGCTCACGGCCGGGCGGATCTGGTCTTTGAAGGCACGCGCGCTCTGTTCAGGGAAAATGACCCCCTGGTCTTCATGGCCACGGTGGAAGGCGCGCGCGGCTTTGAGGATCTGCTTGCCGAGCTCAAGGCGCACAAGGTCAAAAAAGTATGGCTGCAACCGCTCATGCTGGTGGCCGGCGACCATGCGCGCAACGATCTGAGCGGCCACGACGAAGACTCCTGGGCTTCCAGGCTCAAGGCAGCCGGTTTTCAGGTGGAAAGCGAGCTCAAAGGCCTGGGCGAAGTGGCCGGCGTGCGCAAGGTATATGTGCGTCACGCCAGGGAAAGCGCGGATGATCTGACCAAAGAACCCAGGAAGCAATAAACCGCAGGGCTGACCCTGCAACAGGAGAGCGTTTTGCTGCGTTGGCAAAACGCTCTCCGGCGCGCGCCGCGCGCGGGCATACGGGCGGCGGCAGGCCGAGACCCGCTGCGCAACCGCCGGCGGGCCCGGCGGCGGGTCAGCGCGTGTCGATGACCCGCTTGGATTTGCTGAAGGTGCGCGGCAGGCTGGCGTAATCCGCCACCTTCACCTCCATGCGGGCCAAAATGGCCTTGTGCAGCCGCCGCGCAAGAGCTTCGGCCAGGGCCGCATCCCCGCCGGATGTCCGGTTCTGGGCGCGCTCCACCGTCAGGGTCAGATGATCCAGACTGCGCTCGTCCCGGCTCAAGGCTATCTGATATTCGCCTCCCAGCTCGGGGAAGGCATTGATCACTTCCATGATCTGCCCGGGATAGATGTTCACGCCCCGGTAGATGATCATGTCGTCCGAACGGCCCAGGATGCGATCATGGCGGGGCATGTTCAGGCCGCAGGCGCACGGGCCGGGCAGCAGGCGGGTCAGATCATGGGTGCGGTAGCGCAGCAGGGGCACGGCCTCTTTGCACAGGCTGGTGACCACCATTTCGCCTGTTTCGCCCACCGGGACAGGCTTCAGGGTGGCCGGGTCCAGCACTTCGATGATGAAAAGATCCGCCCAATAATGCAGGCCCGTATGCGCGTCGCAGTCAATGGCCGTGCCCGGGCCGTACATTTCGGTCATGCCCGCGATGTCGTAACTGCCTTCCAGGCCCAGCTTGCTCTCAATGGCCAGACGCATTTTCTCGCTGCGCGTCTCGGCGCCGCAGATCATTTTGCGCAGCCTGATTTCATCGCGCAGCCCGGCGCGCTCCACTTCCTCGGCCAGCAAAAGGGCCATGGAAGCCGTGGCCCCGAAACAGGTGGCCCCCATATCCCGCAAGAGTTGCAAATGCATTTCCAGGTTGCCGGGCCCCACCGGGATGGTCAGCATGCCGAAGCGCTCGCTGCCGAGCTGAAAGCCGGCCCCGGCGGTCCACAGGCCGTAGCCCACGGCCACCTGCATACGGTCCTCGGGCGTCAGACCCGCCAACTCATAACAACGGGCCATCTGCAGGCTGAAGGTCTCGATATCGCGGCGGCTGTACGCCAGAATCTTGCGCTTGCCCGTTGTTCCGCTGGAGGCGTGGATGCGCACCACCTCCCTGGGCGGCACGCAGAGCAGGGGCAAAGGATAGCCCTGGCGCAGATCTTCCACGTCCGAGGTGGGCAAAAGGCGCAAGTCATCCAGGCTGCGGATGTCATCGGGCTGCGCGCCGCAACTGTCCAGGCGGGCGCGGTATTGCGACGAATTGCGGGCCTGGCGCAGCGTATAGCGCAGGCCTTGCAGTTGCTTTTCGCGGATCTGTTCGTCAGTGAGCTGCGGTATGAAACGGCGGGCTGTCTGCATCTGGCCCTTCCTTGATTGCCTGTTGCGGTTGCGGGCGCTCTGCGCCTGCCTGTGGTGTAGTGCAATCCGACATATCCCGCAAGGGCGGCAGATCAAGGGACGCCGCAGACGCGCCCGGCCGCGCCCTGTAGAAAAAGTCCTGCTCGGGATACAATCCCCCAAGCTCAATCCCGGCTCTTCCCAAGGCCTTTCCTCTCTCCAGGCCAAAGCACGGCGGCCATTGCCCCAGAGCGTCAGCCGCATATTGTTACTACTCTCCAAAATTATTCAGGAAAAAAGCGGTGTTTTTCCTGAATCCACACGGCCTGGCAGCGGATGCCGCTTTTGCGTCAGAAGAGCAATTTCAAAGGGAAACTGTTTTGAAATGCCCTGAGGCCGCATCGTTGCTGTCAATGCCCGTCAGGGCCGTTACTCTTGGCGCGTGCAACGAGCCCTGCGGCAGCAGTCGCCCGCCCCTGGAGGCTACGGCTGCCGCTCTCGCGGACCGACACTCTCTTCCAGCAGCAAGCACACCTTTTTCCACAAGCCTCTGTTTTCAGCGTAAAGATCCCGCCGTTCCTCCTCAAGGGCCGTCAGGCGTTTTTTCAGATCCGCGCACTGCGGGCAGAAACAATCCCGGCTCTCTTGCGGAGCGGCAGCCGCGGTCTGTTCCGCCTGATTCGCAGGGGGCAGGCGCGGGGCGAGCTTGTGCTCCGCTTCTCGGGAGGCGGATTCCGCGCCGGTCAGCAGCCAGTCAGGCGAAGCGCCTGTGAGGGCGCAGATTTTAAGAATAACGTCGGATTTGGGCAGATTTTCGCCCCGCTCATAAAAGCCCAGAGCGCCCTTGCTGATCTTGAGCCTGGCGGCGAATTTTTCCTGTGACTCCTTGCCGCGAGCCATTTTGATGCGTGAGCCGAGAGTGGTCATAGTGTCCTGCTTGCGCAAAAAGGAATATCCAGTCAAAAGGCTTCTTTTCTGATCAAACTGAAAAATAGAATATTTTTCTATTTTTTTGCTTGACTCAAACAGAAAATTAATCTAAAAATTGTTGGCCTCAGTTCAACTCTCCGAAACAAGAACTTATAGGTCTCACCGTAGAAAAGCAATGCGCTGATTGCGGTTCCGGTCGGGAAAACCTCATGCCGAAAGAGCGGCATGGCTGTTTGTATTCTTATGACAGGCGGGTCTTTTAGAGCAGATTACCTTTGACTTTTTATGAAAGTCAAAGGTGGCATTCAGGCGAAAAACGCGGTTTTCGCCTGAATGTACGCCGCGTTGCGGCGGCTGCCGCTTTCGCGTCAGCAGAGCATTTTCAAAGAGAAAATGCTCTAGAACAGCGAAAGATGCTCTTCCGACTTGCGTTTGTGGGGCATGAGCGTGCTTTGTCGGCAACATTCCCGGATGTGCGTCAGAAAGGGCGAAGGCGCAAGGCGCAGCTTTCTGCCGTAGAGTGTGCGGCTGTGGCTGTAGCTCACGAAGAGCGCCTGGGCGGCGCGGGTCAGGCCCACATAGAGCAGGCGGCGCTCTTCGGCCAGGGCCGCTTGCGCATTTTTTTCCGGCGCGGCATCCGCGCCTGATCCGTCGCGCGCTTCAAAGAGCACTTCCCGCCGCAAGGGCAGCAGGCCGCTCTCCAGACCCGGCAAAAAGACGGCCCTGAACTCCAGGCCCTTGGAGGCGTGCAGGGTCAGAATCTGCACCTGTTCCGCTCTGGCGCGCACCAGTTCGGCCTCTTGCAGCCAGGCCAGACGTTGCAGCAGCGTCTGCCAGTCGCCGCACTCCTGCCAAAGACGGCACAAGGCCCGCCAGGGGCGGCCCTGGCAAAAAAGCTCTCCGGCCCAGGCCTGTTCGCGCAGCCAGGGAAGCAGGGCCTGCGGTTTGGGCAACTGCCCCGCGGGAAAAGGCAGGGCCGCCCCGGCAGCCGCAGCCGGCGGCACTTGTTGCGGCAGAAAGGAAAGATCCGCACAGCCGCACGCGGCCGCGGCCAGGGTCAGCAGGCGCGCGCAGGCCGGATCTTCCCAAAATTCTGCCTGGGAAGGCACGGAACAGGGAATCCCTGCCTGCTCCAGAGCCGCGCGCAAGGGCGGGATTTGGGCCTTGAGCCGTACCAGCACGGCCACTTCGCCCGGCGACAGACTGTTGTCCAGCTCTGTGCCGCCTTCGCGCTTTTGCGCCTGATCCAAGAGTGTGTGGGCCGTGGCTCCCAACAGGCGCTGCACGCGCCCGGCCAGCCAACGGGCTTCGGCCCGCTCGTCCGGCGCGGCAAACAATTGCAGTTGCGCCCGCAAGGGGCGCGCGGCGCGCAGCAACCCGCATTGCCCGCGCCCCTGCAACAGCTTCCCGGCCATATCCAGCACGCCCTGACTGGCCCGGAAACTCTGCCCCAGCCTGTGCACCGTGAGCGTGGGCCAGCAGGCCCGCAAACTTGCCTCGCTCTGCCCCGCAGCGCCGCGAAAGCCGTAAATGGCCTGATCCGGATCGCCGATGCCAAAAAATCCCCGCCCGTCAGAGGGCAGCAAAGCCCGGATCAGCGCAAGCTGCACGGGCGAGAGATCCTGCACCTCATCCACCAGCACATGCCGCCAGCGGCCCGCGCAAGCGCGCTCCTGCCACCATTCCAGAAGATCGGCATAGTCCACATAGCGCATGGCCGCGTTTGCCCGCTTGCGTTCAGCATAACGGGCCGCGGCCTCGGCCGGGGCTCCGGTGAGCGGTCGGCCGGTTTCGCGGGCCAGGGCCAGATCATCCCACAGCGCCCGCGCCTGACGGGCCGAAAGCCCGGCGTTGGCCGCCTGAAAGAGGCGCATGGCCGCGTCCTCGCCCAGCAGAAGACAGTGCGGATCGGCCGCGCGCAGTTCGCCCCAGGCAAGCCCGTGCAGCGTGTCGCAGCGCGGCAGATGATCCCGCAGCTCCGGCAGGGCCGCGCCCAGCCGCTCGCGCAGCTCCCCGGCGGCGCGGCGGGTAAAGGTCACGGCCAGAAGGTTTTGCGGCTCCTCCCCTTCTGCCAGCAGCCATTGCATCCGGCCAATCAAAACGCGGGTCTTGCCCGCTCCCGGCCCGGCCAGAACCAGCGCGGGCCCGGGCCCGGAGCGCAAGGCCGCCTCCTGCTCGGCGGAAAAAGCGGCGGGCGGGCTTTGTTCCGCAACGGAGCCGGGCTGCCCTGACGCCTTGCCCAGACCCGGCAGGGGCAAGGTGTTTTTTCTCGTATGGGCGCGCGGGCCGCTTTGGGGTTGCGCCGGTGCCCCGCCGCTTCGGCCCAGGCCCGGCAAGGCCCGGCCGCCGCGCACGTCCGGCAATTCCTCGGGCCTGAAGACGCGGACCGTGCCGTACTGGCCGTCAAAACCGGCCTGACGCATGACCTGGCCGCGGCGCATACGGGCCACGGCTTCGCCCAAAGGCTCCCAGCGCGCGCGCAGATCCGCTTCCGGCAGGCGGCAGAGGATATCCAGCTCTGGCCCCAGATCGCGCAAAAGGCGGCTGTAGCGTTCCTGAACCTTGCGCGAGCCCGCGCCCGCGCCGAGAATCTCGCCCAGCACTTCCGGCAGGGGGATCAGGGGCCGGGCCTCGGGCTCATGGGGCAGCGCGGGCGGTTCCTCGCGGTCGGCCAGCTCCAGCACGCGGTGCAGCACGCCCACGGTCAGGGCCTTGCCGCAGACGGGGCAGATATTGCCGAGCGCCAGAGCCTCGCGCGGCTCCAGCGCCACATTGCAGGCCCGGTGCCCGTCCAGATGGTATTTGCCTTCTTCGGGGTAAAACTCCAGCGTGCCCAGAAAGCGGCAGGCCGCCTGCTCCCGCGCCTGCCGCCGGGCCGCGGCGCGCAGGGCCGCGAACATGCCCGCGTAGGAGGGCTGCCCGGCAAAGAGATTGGCTTCGCGGCCCAGATTGGGGCCGGAGTGGGCATCGGAATTGGAAATCAGGGCGTAGCCGTCCAGACGGCTGATCAGGCGGTTCATGGCCGGATCCGAGGAAAGGCCGGTTTCCAGAGCGAAAATATGTTCCGAAAGATCCGCGAAGCAGTCTTCCAGACGGTCAAAGCCCGACTTGGAGCCAAAGAGGGCAAACCACGGCGTCCAGACATGGGCGGGCACCAATACCGCCCCGGGCGCGGCTTCCAGCACGATTTCCAGCAGATCGCGGGAGTCCAGGCCCAGAATGGGCCGGCCGTCGGAGTGCAGATTGCCGATCTGCGCCAGTCGCCCGGAAATGCGATCCGCATCCTCCAGCGTGGGCGCAAAGAGCAGATTGTGCACCTTGCGCACCTTGCCGCCGCGCTTGTAAATGGAACTGATTTCAGCCTGCAGGCAAAACAGCGGCGACGTGCCGCCCTCATGCGCCCGGATTTGGCCGCCGTCGAGAAAATCCAGCCGCTCGGGCTCCACGTTCAGGCGGTACAGGCCGCTGGTTTCGTCAAAAACCAGTTGCTCGCGCAGCTCGGCCCGCCATTGCGGATGGGTGAAATCGCCGGTCCCCAGCACGTCAATGCCCTTGCAGGCGGCCCAGGCCGCCAGATGCCGGGGATTGAGCAGCTTGCTGGTGGCTCTGGAAAAACGCGAGTGGATGTGCAGATCCGCAATGAAATTCATCTCTGTCCTCACGAGTCTGTTGTGACGCCGGCAGCCAGCCAGGGGCAGAAACGCAGGGCCTGCGCGGACCAGATTGCCGCCTGCGCCCCGGTCTTTGTGGCGCGGCGCGCTTTTGCCCCATGCAGGGTGAGCGGGCTTTCCAGACGCAGATCAGGGGCGGCGTTTTTGCGGGCCTCAACCAGAATACGCAAGGCCGGGGCCGAACTGCGCGCCCGCACGGGCAGAATCCGGCGCAGGCCCAGACGCGCCCGGTCGAGTTCCGCACAGAGCCGCGGCAGTTGCCGCGCGTCGAAAATACAGAAAAAACGGCCGTGATGGCGCAAGAGCTCGGCTGCGGCACGGCAAAAATCCGTCAGGGCCGCAGGGCCGCGCAGGGCGCGCTCCCGCAGGGATGAGGGCGAAGCCCTGCCCCGGCCCGGCAGGCCATAGGGCGGATTGGCCAGAACCAGATCCAGAGCGCCAGCCCTGAAGCCCTCGACCGCCACGCTCTGGCGCAGCGCCGCACGATCCGCAATATCCACGCGCGCGAAACGCAAACGCTCCTGACAGCCCAGCGCCGCGACATTCTGCCGGGCCGCGCGCAGCAGTTCCGCTTCGCGCTCCAGGCCCAAGCCGGTCAGCTCCGGGCAGCGCAGGGCCAGGCCCAGCAGAGCCGCGCCGCAGCCGCAGCCCAGCTCCGCCCCGCACAGCCCGGGCGCGGGAGCGTTGCCGCCATTTTTGACGCGGCTCTGGCACTGCCCGGCCGCAAAGGCGGCCAGCAACAGGGCATCCAGCCCGAAGCGCAAAGCTCCGACGGGCTGCGCAAGACCGCGCGGAAAACGCGCGCGTGCGGCGTTGATTTCGCTGATGTGCCTGATCACAAGATGTTACGCGCAACGTCCTGTTTCACATCCGGCGGGCGCAGGGCCGCAAGGCCACAACACGCTTGCTGTCGCTGCGCGCAACGGCAAAAGCCGCAACGCTACAACAGCGCGCCTTCCCAGTTGAACAGGCCTTGCCGCCGCAGTTCGGGCAGCGCGGCCGGGGGATTTTCCCGCATGTGGGCAAAAAAGCCGTAGCCCGCGGTCGTCAGCTCCTGCCGTTTAGCCGAGAGATCCAGAGGCCAGCCGGGATAGATCCAGATATTGCCGCCGTATTGCCGGGCCCAGAAGGCCTCGCCCTTGGGGCTCAGAAAGGGCTCGTCGGCTTTGATGCCCAGCAGGCCGAAGCGGCTGATGCCCACAGGCCAGAAGCCGTCGAGCACCAGACCCAGCGGCAGGGGGCTTTGCCCCGGCAAGGCCAGCAGATCCTCGCGGCTGAGTTCCGGGGCGGCAAAAGCCCCCACAAAGCCCATGCGCGCGAGAATGCCCAGGGCCGCTGCATTGGCGGCATTGCAGAAGGGCCCGGCCAGCAGATCCGCGGCCCCGGCGTCGGCCGGAAAAAAGCCGCGCTGCCAGGGCGCGTTGCAGACAAAATGCCGCGCGCCGTCGCGCCAGAGGCGGGTGATCAGGCGCTGGAAATTTTCTTCTTCGTCCGGCCAGATGACCGGCGGCAGCCACCAGGAGATGCGCGGCGTCACGGTGCGCGAAATCCCGGCGCTGCGCGGGGAGAGCCAAAGCCCCATGATTTGATTGCGGCCGCCGCGCGTCTCGCGCCCCTGGGGCAGGCTTGAGCGCAGAAAAATATCAGGCCCTGGCCGCGCCCTGACGGCCACGGGCAGACGAGGAGCGCTCTCCACAGCCCGGCTCTGCCGCGCAGGCAGGGCGTCCAGCCGGGCCTGCCAGTCTTTCAGCAGGAGCATCAGTTCCGGCTCGCGCCTGTCGATCAGAAAAACCGGCGTGCCCGTCCTGGGGGTCTTGTGCCGGGGCAAGCGCAGCGTCAGGCTTCCGGCTTTGGGGATGCGCCGGGTCACGGGCAGCGTGGCGTGCCAGCGCTCATCCTCCACGCCCACGCGCAGAAGATCCTGGGGCAAAAGCTCAAAGTGGGGCTTGAGCAGGATGCGTCCGTCGGGCTCGGATCGCACTTTGCCGGCCAGCAGGCCCGAACTGGTCTGGCCGTCGGGCGCAAGGGGCAGCGTGTTTTTCTGCGGCAGAAAGCGCGCCCGGCTCGGCGGGCGGCCCAGAGCCATTTGCAAAATTTCCTCCGCAGTCCTGCGGGCTTTGGAATCGCCGGGATTATCCCGCAACATGCGATAGGCCGTGACCGCATGGTACACATAATGCGGCCCTTTCTTGCGGCCCTCGATTTTCCAGGAGACCAGATGGGGGATGTCCAAAAGAGTTTTGGCCAGCACATCCAGGGAAAGATCCAGGCAGGAAAAATACCGTCCGCTGTGCTCCCTGCCGCGGCTCGGGGGCCGGGGCGCGCGGCGCGGCTCGCCTGTCCGGGCAAAGCGATCGCCGCCTTTGCCGCGATCCCCGCGGCTGCGCTCCGCCGCGGCCAAAAGCTCCCCGCGGCCGTCGCGTTCCTCTTTTTCCGCGTGGCGCGCCAGGGCCAGCGCGGCCGCGCCGCCCTGGCGATACACCCGGCGGCAGGGCTGCACGCAACGGCCGCGCAAGCCGCTTTTGCCGCCCATGTAACTTGACCAGTAGCAACGACCGGAAACGCAATAGCACAAGGCGCCGTGGACAAAACATTCCAGATCCAGGCCCTGGGGGCAGGCCTCGCCCATGCGCCGGATTTCGTCAATGGAAAGCTCGCGCGGCAGAATCACCCGGCCGGCTCCCAGGGCAAGCGCCTGGCGCAACGCTTCCGGATGCGTCAGATTCGCCAGGGTGGAGAGAAAGAGCCCGCCTTCAAAACCGGCCTGCCGGGCCAGATCAAGCATGCCCGGATCCTGGATGATCAGGCCGTCCGGCCGCACCTGCCGGGCCAGACGCGCGGCCAGGCGGTAGGCGGCGGCTGTTTCGCCGGGTTTGATCAGGGTGTTCATGGCCACATATACGCGGGCATTTTCGGCATGGGCCAGATCCGTGAGCCGCGAAAGCTCGGTGAGGCCGAAATTCCCGGCCTGCATCCGGGCCGAAAAATGCTTCAGGCCCAGGTAGACGGCATCGGCGCCCGCGGCAAGGGCCGCCAGAAAAGAGGGCGCGTCACCAGCCGGAGCAAGGATTTCTGGCCGTTGTGGCGTGGCAGTGGTCACGCCCGCGCTTTGGGGCGCGCCGGAGGCACTGTGTCGGGTGGAGTCACTCATGCGTTGTAATACTCTTTGTACCAGGCCGCAAAGCGGGCAATGCCTTCGCGCAGGGGCGTCATCGGCGCAAAGCCGGTGGCCAGGGTCAGGGCGTTGATGTCGGCCCAGGTGGCTTCGACGTCGCCGGGCTGCATGGGCAGAAGTTCCTTGCGGGCCTTTTTGCCCAGGGCTTCTTCCAGCACGGCGATAAATTCGTTGAGCTCCACGGTCTGATGGTTGCCAATATTATAGATGCGCCAGGGCGCGGAACTGGAGGACGGATCCGGCGCGGCCGGATCAAAGGCAGGATTCGGCGCGGCAGCCAGGGGCAAAAGCCGTATCATGCCTTCCACAATATCGTCGATATAGGTGAAATCCCGGCGCATACGGCCCTGATTGAAAACCTTGACGGGCTCGCCCCGCAAAATGGCCGTGGTGAACAAATGCAGGGCCATGTCAGGCCGTCCCCACGGGCCGTAGACAGTGAAAAAGCGCAGCCCGGTGCAGGGCAGGCGGTATAAGTGGCTGTAGGCATGGGCCATGAGCTCGTTGCTTTTTTTGGAGGCGGCGTAGAGGCTTACCGGATGATCGACGTTGTGCCGTTCGGAATACGGCTGGGCCGCGTTCAGGCCGTAGACGGAAGAGGAGGAGGCAAAGAGCAGATGCTCCACGCCGCCGTGGCGGCAGCCCTCAAGCAGATGGCCGAAGCCCGTCAGATTGGAGCTGATGTAGGAAGCCGGGTTTTGCAGGCTGTAACGCACGCCCGCCTGCGCGGCCAGGTTGACCACATGACTGAATTTCTCCCGCGCGAACAAGGCTTCCATGCCCGCTCTGTCGGCCAGATCCAGCAACTCGAAACGAAAGCGGGAGCGCGCCTCGGGCAGGGCTTCCAGTTGGGCCAGACGATCCTTTTTTAATCGGACATCATAGTAGTCATTGCAGTTGTCAATGCCCACCACGCTGTGCCCGTCGGAAAGAAGCCGCCGGACCAGATGAAAGCCGATAAAACCGGCCGCGCCGGTCACCAGAACATGCATAGTCGCCTCCCGCGCTGAATGCAGGCCCAAGGTAAGCCAGATGCGGCTTGTGAGCAAGGGCGGATGGGGCGGCAGGGGCGCGTCCCGGATCTCAACGCGCCCTGCCGCCGCAGCGCGGCGGAAATGCGGGGCTTGCGGGATCGGAAGCAGGCACGTATGCTCAGATTCCATTGAGGTAGGGCATGAATATTTTCGGCAAGCGTTCCCGTCCGGCTTCTTCGGAAAGCCGCAAGCGTTCCGCGCAGGCGGAGGGCAAAACCGGCCAGGCGCAGGCGGCGCGATCCGACACTTCGCCGGAGGCCGCGCAGGCGGCTGATCAGGAGCAAAGGCGTGAGCGCCGCGACAGGCCGTTGCCCTGGTATGCCGGGCAGTACAAGGACGTGCTGCTGTATCTGTTGATCGCAGTGTTTTTTGTGGAGCTCATCGTGGGTGGCGTGGCATTTTTTTACGGCCTGATGCGCGCCGCGCCCCTGACGCCCGGCGGGCCGCCCATGGCCCGCTTTCCCTGGTTGGGCTGGGCTGCGGCCGCAGTGCTCGCGCCCGTGGGCCTTTTGCTTATTGTGCATTTGATCGGAAGCTGGATTTCCCATGCTCTCAATCGGGATCAGCGCGAGGAAAGCACAGACGCAGGCGCGGACGAGCTGCCCGAACGCCTGCGGCGTTTTTACGCCATTATCCGCAATGCGCCCACAGTGGTGGTGCTGGTGGGCATTTTGCTGCTCGGGGCCGGGCTCTTTTTTGTGGACGGGGCCCTTTCCGCCCTGGTGCGCCTGGGCGGCGCGCTGACGCGCTATATCCCCTGGCTGGCCGGCAGCGCGGCTGCCCTGCTGGCGGTTTGCTATCTGGGGCATCGCTGGTTCATTTATCGCCAGCGCCGTCTGGATCAGGAGTACGCCTACCGCCGCGAAGTGCTTGAGCGCACGGGCATTGTGCTGGTGGACAAGGGCTGCGTGCCGCTGCCGCGCCAGGAGGAACAGCGCGCGGCTCTGGCCGGGGCTCGGATTATGCCCAGGGCCGCCTTGCCGCCTGTGCTGGATGTGGAGGGCACAGCGGGGGACGAGGCAGCGGCGGAGGAAAAGGCAAATCCTGAAGCGGAGCAGGCAGAAGAAGCGCAGAACCCGGAAAGGGCGCCAAAGGCAGACGCATCGCAAAAGGCGGCGGCCGGAGGTTCCCGCGCCCTCAGCGGCGCGCCAGAGCCAGATCCGCCAGCGCGTTGACGCAGGCCGCGGCCACGGCCGATCCGCCCTTGCGTCCCAACAGGGTGAAGTGCGGCCAGGGGCTGCGCAAGAGCAGTTCCTTGGATTGCGCCGCATTCACAAAGCCCACGGGCATACCCACGATCAGCGCGGGCGCGGGCGCGCCCTGTTCCAGAAGCTCCAGCAGACAGAGCAGGGCCGTGGGCGCGTTGCCAATGACCATAATCTGCCCGGCAAGCCTGTGGGCAACGGCTTCCACAGCCGCGCGCGCGCGCGTGATCCCTTTGTGGCGCGCGGCCTCGTCCAGACCGGGCAGCCCCATCAGCGGCGTCACGCTGACGCCCAGGGGCGTCAGACGGCGCAGGGGCAGGCCCGCGGCGGCCATGCGCGTATCCGTAAAGACCGTGCAGCCCGCCTGCAAGGCCGCGAGACCTGCCGCAAGGCCTTGCGGGCTTAAGCGCAAATCCGCAAGAATATCCGTATCGCCCAGCGTGTGCACGCAACGCCGGGCCACCTGCCAGAGTTCCCCGGCAAAGGGGCGCGGTTCGGGAATTTCAGCGTCGATGATCGCAAAGGAACGGGCCTCAATGGCATCCGGCGTGCTTGCGGGGTCCAGGCGTATTTCAGACATGGCGGCCTTGGGGTTGAATTTCGGGGAAGCGCAGGGAGGCCAGCCAGGCTCTCCAGAAACGGCGCGAGCCTTCCGGGTAGAGGTGCAGCCAGGAACCGGCCACGGAACCCAGGCGGCAGCCCTCCCGCCCCAGGAGAAGCCCCCGGCTGTCATAGAGTTCCCAGAGCGGGCAGCAGCCGGGCGGCAGATCCTGCTCCGCCGTCCGGCCGTAATGAAATTCATGGCCGCGCGCCCACAGCGGGCCGTCACGGCCGGGCCAGCCATGCAGCGCCAGGGCCGCGCGGTAGCCCAGGGCCGCGCGCGTTTGGCCCATTACGCAATGCAGGGGCAAGAGCCCGCTCATGGGATAGGTCTGGCCCGCATGGCTCACGGAATGCATCAGATAAATGTAGCCGCCGCATTCGCCGTAGATCGGCACGCCCTGGGCCGCCAGACGGCGCAGGGCCTCGCGCATGGGGGCGTTGGCGGCCAGATCCTGCGCGTGCAGCTCCGGATAGCCGCCGGGGAAATAAAGGCCCCGGCAGCCCCGCGGCGGCGCTTTGTCCTTGAGGGGCGAAAAAAAAGCGAGATCAACGCCCAGTTCCTGAAGGGTGGCGGGCAGATCCGCATAACAAAAGCTGAAAGCCGCATCCCAGGCCATGCCGAGCAGGGGCCGGGCCGCCCGCCCGGGCCGCAGTCCGCGCCGGGCCGGGAAAAAACGGGTCTGCGCGGCTGCCGCAAGCGGCGTGGAAGCCGAAGATTCTGATTCCGCCCCGGGCAAGGCCGCTGCGGGCTTCACGCGCGGGCGGCTCAGGGGCGCGCCCAGCAGCGTAAGCAGCTGGTCAAGACGGCAATGGCGCTCCAGCCAGCGGGCCAGAGCCTGCCTGTCCAGGCCGGGCACAGCCTCGCGGGCTTCCACAAGACCCAGATGACGCGCATCCAGCCGGGGCGCGCCCGCGCGCGGCAAAAGCCCCAGCAGCGGCACGTTGAGCTCTTGTTCCAAAGGGGCAAGAGCCTCGCGCAAAATTTCGACATGCCGCTCGCCGCCCACATGGGTACAGAGCATTCCCGCAAACGCGGGTCGCCCGCAGAACCCGGCCCAGGCCGGGCAATGGCGCAGAAAACCCTCGGCCAGGGCGGCGGCCGACTGCCCCAGGCCGTGCGCGTTGAGAATCAGCAGCACGGGCAGCCCGAGCATTGCCGCCAGTTGCGCCGTGCAGCCCGCGCCCCTGCCGCCCCCGTCATAGAGGCCCATGGCTCCTTCCAGCAGCAGCATGTCCGGACGCGCCGCAAATGTTCCGCGGCCCTGCGCGCGGGCCAAAAGCCGGGCCAGGCCGCGCGGCATGCGGGGGAGGCTGTCCTCATCCGGGCGCGCCGGGGCCTCGCGGCACATCCAGGCATCCAGATTGGCGGCCGGCCTTTCGGTGAGCGCGGCGTGAAAGGCCGCGTCAATGAAATCCGGCCCGGTTTTGGCCGCGTGCACGTTGAGGCCGCGGGCCCTGAGCGCGCAGAGCAGGGCCAGGGTCGTGACGGTTTTGCCGGAATTGCTGCCGGACCCCCCGATGACCAGGCCGGGCACGCGGCGCGAAACTGCATCCGTCATGCAAAAAGCTGCTCCGTGTTGCTGTTGCTCCGGGTATGCCGGGCAAGGCCGATGGCGGCTCAACGGCAGCGCAGGGCCTCGGCAATGATCGCCGCATCCTCCGCAGGCCGGGCCTTGATGCCCAGCTCATTGCTGCCGCCGCTGCAGACAAAGCCCGCGGGCCCCAGTTCAAGAACCCCGCCCGCGATGATCTGGCCGTAGGGCAGCTGGTCGCGCATGTCGCCGTGATCCACCCGGCGCGGAAAAATAAAGGGTACGGGCCGGCCGGAAAAGTCTTCCACGATTAAATACTTCATGGGGCCTCCTCAGGCAGGATAGCACGCATGCGGCGCAGGCTCAACGACCGGGCCGCCTCCGCTCGCGGTGGCTCGATCCTGGAGCATTTTGCTTTTAGAGCGTTTAGCTAATTTCATTAGCAAAACCGCTCTAGCGCCCGGAGCGCCTGTTCCGCAGATATTGGCGCACCGCCCGGTTATGATCCGCCAGATTGGTGGAAAAGGCATGCTCGCCGCCGTCGGTTTTCGCCACAAAATAGAGAAAATCATGGGCCTCGGGATTGACGGCGGCAGCCAGGGCCGTTGTGCCGAAGGAGCTGATGGGGCCCGGGGGCAGGCCCGGCCGCTGGTAGGTATTATACAGATTGGCCGGATCGTCGAGATCCTTGCGGCGCAAATTGCCGTCAAAGCCCGGCCCCAGGCCGTAGATCACCGTGGGATCGGCCTGCAGCGGCATTTTTCGCGCCAGCCGGTTTTTGTAGACCCCGGCCACGCGCGGCCGCTCCGCGTCAAGGGCGGTTTCCTTTTCCACCACGGAGGCCAGAATGACCCATTGTTTGAGGTCCTGGGTTTTGGGCTTGCTGTTGCCCGGCCAGACCTTGGCGGCCTTGCGCCAGAAATTGTCCACCATGCGCCCGGCCACGGCCCGGGCCTGGGCCTTGAAGCGGGCGTCATCCGGCGCGTCGGCCTTTTTCAGCAGATAGGTGTCGGGCATCAGAAAGCCCTCGGCAGTGGCAAAGGGGATGCCGTAATGACGCAGAAAAGCGGGGTCCGTGATCACGTCCCGGAAGTCCGCAAAGCGGACCAGACCGGCCTCTTCCAGCAGACGTGCGGTCTGCCACCAGGTCAGGCCCTCGGGCACGGTGATTCTGAAGAGCACGGGCCTGCCGTTGACCAGCATGTCCAGCACCTTTTCGGGCAGCCAGCCGCTGTTCAGGGCAAAACGCCCGGCTTGCAGACGATTGTCCCATTTCTTGTAACGGGCCAGGAGGCTGAACTTGCGCGCGTCTGTCACCAGGCCCTTTTGGGCCAGGGCGGCGGCAACCTGCGCAAAACGCGCGCCCTGCGGCACGTCGAAAAGCATTTCACGGCCCGGCGTTTCGGGCGCGGTATGCAAAAAAACACGGGCTTCGTGCCACAGCCAGCCGCAGGCGGCCAGAATCAGCAGCAGCGCAAGGCTCAGAATGCGCAGCATGGTTTTCATGCCGGTCTCCGCTGTTCAGGGGGCAGGGCCAGAAAAGAGGCCAGAATGCGCACGGCCGCCTGTTGATCCAGCACGGCGCGGCGCTTGCGGGCCGTGAGGCCCGCGTCGCGCAAATCCGCCCAGGCTTCTTCGGAGCTGAGGAATTCGGGCATGAAAAAAACAGGCAGATCCAGCCGCCGTTTGAGGCGTTCAGTGACATTGCGCACCTGGCGCGTGGTCAGGCTTTCCCTGCCGTCAGCCGGCAGGGGCAGGCCCATGACCACCCCCCCGGCTCCCTCACGCCGGATGCGCTCGGCCAGGGCGGCAAGAAAGGCCTTGCGGCCCGGGTAATCCTCAAGCCGCAGGGTCGCCAGGGGAAACGCCAGCCGCTCTTCCGGATCGGAGACGGCAAGCCCGGTGCGGGCCAGGCCATAGTCCACGCCCAGCCACTTCAAGGAATCACAGCCCCATTTTTTGCCGCACATGGGCCATCGTGGTGACGGCAAAGGCGCGGGCCTGCTCATTGCCCTGGCTGAGAATTTCCTCCACCGCGCCCGGCCTGGCGTCCAGGGCTGCCCGGCGTTCCTGCAGGGGGCCGAGAAAGGCTTCCAGATTTTTGAGGAAGATTTTTTTGCACTCCACGCAGCCCAGTTGGGCCGAGGCGCAGCCCTGGCGGATTTCAGCCCGCTGCTCCGGGCCGGTCAGCAGCACATGGTAGGGGAAGAGATTGCAGACATCGGGATTGCCGGGATCGGATTTGCGCAGGCGCGCCGGGTCCGTGAACATGCCGCGCACTTTGGGCTCAATGTCCGCGAAGCTGTCCGAAAGAAAGATGCCGTTATTGTAGCTTTTGGACATTTTGCGCCCGTCCAGCCCCGGGCATTTGGCCGCCGGGGTGAGCATGGCCTGGGGCTCGGGAAAGAAGGGCCCGTAAAAACTGTTGAACCGGCGCGCTATTTCGCGGGTCAGCTCCAGATGCGGCAACTGATCCTCGCCCACGGGCACGCCGTGGGGCCGGTACATGAGAATGTCCGCGGCCATCAGCACCGGGTAGCAGAGAAAGCCCGCGTTGCCCAAATCCTTATTGGTGATTTGTTGTTGCTGTTCTTTGTATGTGGGGTTGCGCTCCAGCCAGGAGACCGGGGTGATCATGGAAAGCAGGAGCGAAAGCTCGCCGTGCTCCTTGACTGCGGACTGGCGGAAAATGACGCATTTTTGCGGATCAAGACCCGCGGCCACCCAGTCTTTGACCATCTCGGCAATGTTATGGCGGATGCGCGAGGGGTCAGCGTAATCGCTGGTCAGGGCATGCCAGTCGGCCACAAAAAAATAGGCCTCCTCGCGTTCCTGCAGTGCAACCCAGTTTTTGAGCACCCCGAAATAATGCCCGAGGTGCAGGGGCCCGGTGGGCCGCATGCCGGAAACCGTGCGCAGTTCTGTGCTCATCAAAAGGCCGTCCTTATGTTCTTGAGGCCGCCGGTGCGGGCGGCGTTGATCCGCAAGGCCGCTGCGGCAGCCAAAAGCCGCCCTTGCGCCCCGGGCCCGCACGCGGCAGCGCGCGCCCCGAAAAATGCGCGCCTTAGAGTATTTTCACTTTGAA
Source organism: Desulfovibrio sp. ZJ200 (assembly GCF_011039095.1). Classification (NCBI taxonomy): domain Bacteria; kingdom Pseudomonadati; phylum Thermodesulfobacteriota; class Desulfovibrionia; order Desulfovibrionales; family Desulfovibrionaceae; genus Desulfovibrio; species Desulfovibrio sp. ZJ200. The sequence continues at coordinate 84,776 of NZ_JAAKEH010000007.1, forward strand.
AATGCTCTGCTGACGCGAAAGCGGCAGCCGCCGCAACGCGGCGTACATTCAGGCGAAAACCGCGTTTTTCGCCTGAATGCCACCTTTGACTTTCATAAAAAGTCAAAGGTAATCTGCTCTAGTGCAGGCCCAGAAGGGATAAAAGCATCCGGGAACTGCCGCTCACCAGCGGCCAGAGCACATAGCCCAGCAGGCCGGTGAACAGCAACAGCAAAAGAATAACAAAGCCGTAACGCTCAATGCTCAGATAGCGCCAGGCCATGTCGCCCGGCAGAAAATAGGACAGAACCTTGCTGCCGTCCAGCGGCGGAATGGGCAAAAGATTCAGCCAGCCCAGGCCGAAATTGATCACCACTCCGGCTTGCAGGGAGGCCAGCGCAAAAACGTAGACAGTGTTTCCCAGCCAGGCCTGGGGCGGAAAAAGGGCCAGCACAAGGCGCAGCATCACCCCGAAAAGGATGGCCAGCAGAAAGTTGGTCAACGGCCCGGCCAGGGCCACCAGCATCATGTCCCTGGCGGGATTGCGGAAATAACGGGGATTGACGGGCACAGGCCTGGCCCAGCCGAAGACGAAAGCCCCGGAAAGGCTTGTCAGGCCGAAAACCAGCAGGCCCACGGGATCAATGTGCGGCAGGGGGTTGAGGGTCAGGCGGCCCATAAAGCGGGCCGTGGGATCGCCGCAACGCTCGGCCACCCAGCCGTGGGCCATTTCGTGCAGGATGATACCCAGCAGCGCGGGCACAGCGGCAACGGCCAGGGTTTGCAGGGCCTGGGAAAAATTTATGTCAAACATGCTTGCGGGTATCATGTTCCTGGCCCGGGAGCAAGCGGAGCGGCAAGGCCCGGGGCGACGGTACGGATTGCCGGGAGCTAGCCCGAAGAAGCCACCTTGCGCACCAGCAGATCGTCGTCGGGCCAGATGCGCCGATCCGGGGTGAGCAGATCGCCGTTTCGCGCCACCAATGCGCTCTCCTCGGCCAGATGCAAAGCTTCCAGCAACTGCCGCGCGGTTTTGGGACGGGGCAGGGAAAGGAGCGTTTCTTCGGGTTGCAGCAGCACTGTGACCCGCGCGCCCTTGTGATCAGGACGCAGCACGCGCGCGGTTTTTTCTTCCACTGTCGTCATTGCCGTCTCCTTTTTCTTTTTCCCATTCTGCCCGCCTCTTATGAACAATAATAATACAAAAGCGTCACCAGCGCCATGCTGGCGGCCCGCAGGCCCTGATTGGCAAGGATCAGGCGCAGGGCCAGGCCGGGCCGGAAAAAGCCGGAATAGGCCGGCAACTGATGGCGCAGCGCGCGCATGGGCGTGGAAAGGATGTTGCCCACCATCAGCGCCAGCACCACGTCGCGGGCCGAAAGGCCGCCGGTCTGGAGCACGCTGCCCGCCGCGCCAAGGGCCGCGCCCAGCTCCGCGGCCAGATGCAGGACGATGATGCCCATGGCCTGCGGCTTGAGAAAGGCGAGCCAGCCCATGTGCCCGGCCAGCCAGTTCTCGGCCAGACTGAAAAAGCCGTAGTGCTGCAAAAGGTACATCAGCACATAGATGGGCGCGGTAAAATACACCAGCCTGGGCAGACGACGGCGAAAACGCTTCCAGGCCGCGCGCAGGGCCGCGCCCCAGCGGGTGCGCTCGTCGCTGCCGGCCTTGCAGACCAGGCAGCCGGGCGGCGGGGGCGGCAGGAGGCTGCGGGCCAGCAGCACGGTAAAGGCCGTGCGCCCGGCCGCTGCCGCCAGGGTAAGGCCCACATAAAACACGGCCGGCGCGCCCAGCACCGGCCAGGTGAGCAGAAAAATAGTGGGCATGTGCACCAGATACGCGGGCAGGCTGTTGAACAGATTGGCCAGCATAAGCTCGCGGCCCGAGAGTTCCCCGGCGTTGTGACTCTCGGACAACAAGCCGTTGGCCGCCGCCGGGGAGACAAAGGCCAGGGAAAAGGAAGCCCCGGCCACCTCGCGCAGATGGGCCGCGCGGGCCAGGGGCGCGGCCAGCCGGGCCAGATGCCGCGTCCAGCGCAGGGCCTCCAGCAGATTGGCGATCAGCAGACCTGCGGCCAGGCCCATGAGCAGGCGCAGCAAAGGCCAGCCCAGGGAATGCCAGAGCCCGGCCAGGGTAAAACTTGCATCCGCGTAAGGCATGGCGGCGCTAAAGATCGCGGGGGTCGAAACCGGGATCCGGCGGCAGATCCCGGCGTGCGGCGCAGCTCCGGGCCAGAACGTCGCAGCGCTCGTTCTCGGCATGACCGGCATGACCGCGCAACCAGTGGAAGCGCACCCTGTGCCGGGCCAGTTGCGGCAACAGCTTTTGCCAGAGATCCACGTTTTTTACGGGCTTTTTGTCGGCCTTGAGCCAGTTCCTTTTCTGCCAGGCCCAGATCCAGCGTTTTTCCACACTGTTGCAGACGTATTGCGAATCCGTGAAAAGTTCCACGGCGCACGGCGTCTTGAGCGCGTCCAGAGCTTCCAGCACGGCCGTGATTTCCATGCGATTATTGGTGGTCAGGGCATAGCCGCCCGCAAGTTCCTTGCGATGCGCCGCGCTCTGCAGGCAGAGCACGGCGGCCCAGCCGCCGGGGCCGGGATTGCCCAGGCAGGAGCCGTCGGTATGAATGGTCACTTGCTGCATCAATCTTCCTTTCTGAATGACGTTGTGCGCGGCCGGCCGCCTTGCGCCGCAAAATCCGCGAGGAGGGACAGGCGGACGGCGGCCAGCATACACGCCAATCTTTCGGCGGGCAAATGCCGCGAGGCCAATGTGCCGGGCCACGGTTTCAGGCTTTTCGGCGATCCGCAAAGCCGCTTCGCGGAAGCCGCCGGGCCGCTTTTCTCCAAAGAGCATTTTGCTTTTGAAATTATTCAATTTCAAAAGCGGCGCTGCCATCATTTCGCCTGAAAAGCGTTGTTTTCAGGCTCATTGCTTCAGCCGTTGCGACGAAGGAAGCTACGGATGAAGACAGCAACTGGTTACTGCGACAACCAGCCAACGCAACCGCTGTCGCTATCCGTAAGCAAGCAAAGCTTGCTAACGGCTACCGCCGGCGCGGGCGTCCGCTCCCGCGGCCGCCAGAGCGGTTGCTGTTTTCAACAGCAAACCGCTCTAGCCCGCTCTGGCGGGCGCGCCCGCTTTGGGCTATATCTCGGGAACGCGGCGAGCAAGCGCGCCTGGGCCGCTTCATCAGCCGCAAAGGAGAACAGTATATGCCGCAACAGACTTACGCGGTCATCGGGCTGGGGGCCATCGGCCTGGGCATGGCCCAATCCCTGCTGCGTGCCGGGTTGAAAACCGTGGGTTGCAACCGCGGCCCCAAGCCTCTGCGCGTCTTTGCCGAGAACGGCGGGCAGATTACCCATGATCCGGCAGAAGCGGCCGCGGCCGCGGATGTGCTCTTTCTGGCCGTGGTCAACGAGGCTCAGGTGGAAGACGTGCTTTTCGGTCAGGGCAAGGCCGCGCGGGCCATGAAAGCCGGAAGCCTGGTGGTTGGCTGCGTTACGGTCAAACCCGCTTTTGCGCGGGATCTGGAGCAGCGTCTGGCCGGGCTCGGCCTGCTCTATCTGGATGCGCCGGTATCCGGCGGACCTGCCCAGTCCAGGGCCGGAAAACTGAGCGTCATGGCCTCAGGCTCGCCCGAGGCCTTTGCCAGGGCCGAGACGGGCCTGAAGGCCGTTGCCGCCGTGGTTCACCGTTTGGGAGACGAAGCAGGCAAAGGCTCGGCCATGAAGGTGGTCAATCAACTGCTGGCAGGCGCGCATATCGCCGTGGCCGCCGAAGCCATGGCTTTGGGCTTGCGCATGGGCCTGGCCGCAGAGGACATCTATACGGTCATCACCAGCGCGGCGGCCAATTCCTGGATGTTTGAAACCCGCATGAAGCATGTGCTCAGCGGAGATTATACGCCCTTGAGCGCTGTGGACATCTTCGTCAAGGATCTGGGCATCGTCACTGAAACAACGCGGGAGCAGGCCCTGCCCGCGCCCCTGGCCGCAGCCGCGCTGCAGCAGTTCGTGGCGGCCCGCGCGCGCGGTCTGGGCCGCGAGGCGGATGCGGCGGTGATCAAGATTTTTCCGGGCATTACGCTGCCCCACAAGGAAGAGTAGGCAAAGGGGGGCGGTCCTGCCCGACTTTTACAGTCCGGCTCTTGCAGACCGGTGATACATCCGGCCAGGGCGGAATGTCTCGCCAGAGGACACTGAGGTGCGACAATCCTTAAAAAATTGCCTGATTATATCAGATGCTGTACAGAGAAAAAATTTCTTCCTATAAAGAAACCTGTGGCGGCAAACAGAAACGCAAGGCGCGCGGGGAGGATCGCCATGACGGAACAGGAGCGGGAAAAAGCGGCGGTCGTCATGGCCGAGCTCAAGCAGGTTCTGTTGCGCCGTCTGCGCGGCCCGGCCGCTTTGCAGACCGCTGTTCACGGCCTGACCCTGGTTCGCCGCGAAGCCGCCAACAGCTCGGAACGCTGCTTTGAAAAGCCTTTGGCCTCCATTCTGGTGCAGGGCCGCAAGCGTTCGATCATCGGCACGCGCACATTGGACATCGCCGAGGGTCAGTGCCTTGTCTCGGGCGTGGATCTGCCCAGCACGTCCTATATGGTCGGGTCCACGCCCCAACAGCCCTTCCTGGCGCTCTTCTTTTATCTGAACCGACAGATGATTGCCGATCTGCTTCTGGAAATGGGGCAGGATTTGCCGCCCGACAGCCAGGAGCACGGCCCGGGCGTGGCCGTTGCCGATGCCGGGCCGGATTTTCTGGAAGGAATCTTGCGGCTTGTGAAGCTCCTGGACACGCCGGAACAGATTCCCATCCGCAGCGGCCTGATCCTGCGCGAACTGCATTATCTGCTGCTGATCGGCCCGCACGGGGGCATTCTGCGGCGTCTGCACACGCAGGGAACGCAAAACCACAGCATCGTGCAGGCCATTGCCCTGCTGCGGCAGAATCCGGCCGCGTCCTTGCGGCTGGAGGATCTGGCCCGTCAGGTGCACATGTCCATCTCAAGCCTGCACCGCCATTTCAAAAAAATTACGGGCTTCAGCCCCTTGCAGTACCACAAGCAGTTACGCCTGTACGAAGCCCAGCGTCTGATGCTGACCGAAAACGAAAACGCGGCCCACGCGGCCGCGGCAGTGGGCTATGAAAGCGTGACCCAGTTCAATCGCGAGTATAAACGCCTGTTCGGCGAACCGCCGCACAGGGACATCTGCCGCCGCGCCGCGCGGCTTCCCGGCTCCGACCGCGCCGGGGCGCACAACAGCCACGCCGCCGGAGGATCGCTGTGAGCAGGGGCGGCTGCAGAACAACGCCCGGCACAATGCGGCGGCAGCCATTGCCGGGCGCAGGCAGGCCCGGCGCAAGATCCGCGGCCCGCGCTAAAAATGGCGCGGCTTGCAGACGATCTCGTTGATCTTCGTGTCCAGAATGGCATTGGCATGCGCCGGAGTGAGCAGGACGGCGGTATCCGCCCCGCGGCCGCTGCCCGCCACGGCCACCACTTCCTCGCCATAGGGAATCAGGCCCGCGTCCAGGGCCATGACGGCAATCTCCACGCAGACCTTGACGCCCTGGCCGAACATCCGCAGCGTGTCGGCCATCAGCTCCACCGGGCTCACGCCGCCGTGCTTTCTGCTGATGCCCCGCTCCGCGCCGCTCAGCACATGGGTTGCGGTAAAAACCCTGATGCCCGCGCTCTCCAATTCCTCGCGGGCCGCAGCCGGGATTCTGGCCTTTCCCGGCTCGCTGGAGCCATAGGCGTTGGTCACGCAAACAACCTGCACGCCCTGGGCATTTTTGAACAGCTTTGCGGTATCTCCGCTGCCGCTGGCGACAACAATATGCGCGATCTTTCTCTGCGCCGCCGCCTTCAAGGCCAGTTCCACGCATGTCTGGGTATTTTCCGCGCCCTTTTCCGCAAAATACATGGCAATCCTCCTTAAAAAACGAAGGTATGACTTTTAGAGTGAAATTCCTTTCTCAACCATGTAAAATGAAAATGAATTTTTTAGAGCATTTTGCTTTTAACTTTTTACATAGCCACAGGATTTAAACCATCCTTCAGCGTCTTTTTGTGTGATACAACTTAATGCTTTTCCAATGGACTTGTACAGTTCATCACATGTTTTTGCTTTCATACCCCGAAGTAATTGTTTCACTTTGCTCCACATCTTTTCAATGGGATTTAAATCCGGGCTGTATTCTGGAAGGAAAATATACTTGCAGCCTTTTTCCCTTATCAAGTTTTGGGCTGTTTTTGATTTATGGACATTCAAATTATCCATTATAACAACATCGTTAGCTTTAAGCGTTGGAAGAAGAAATTTTTCAATATAAGCATTGTACATTTTTCCATCCAGTGCCCCATCAAAAACAACACTGCAAGTCTCTCCCGTTACCCGGATTGCTGAAAGTATGCTTATCCTTTCCCAACGTCCGTCTGACGCATGATCATGGCAACGTTGGCCATCTCTGGCTCTGCCGTATAATCTCGTCATATTGGTTTTGGCACCGGTTTCATCAATAAATATCAATCTATTACATGAAGCTTTTTGCTGGAACAGTTTCCATTCCTCACGTTTCCTTCTTACATCTTCG
>NZ_JAAKEH010000083.1:2500-5410 GCF_011039095.1 Desulfovibrio sp. ZJ200
CCCGTGGGAATCCGGGAGGACCATCTTCCAAGGCTAAGTACTAACCGACGACCGATAGTGCACCAGTACCGTGAGGGAAAGGTGAAAAGAACCCCTGTCAGGGGAGTGAAAGAGAATCTGAAACCTGATGCTTACAAGCTGTGGGGGCCCCACACTCACTTTAAGGCGTGAAGATGCAGAACGTTGTCTTCATGCCTTAAAGTGAGTGCGGGGTGACCACGTGCCTTTTGCATAATGAGTCAGCGAGTTAATCTGTACTGCAAGGTTAAGCGCAAGTGGAGCCGTAGCGAAAGCGAGTCTGAACAGGGCGAAAGTAGTGCGGATTAGACCCGAAACCGGGTGATCTATCCATGAGCAGGTTGAAGCACGGGTAAAACCTTGTGGAGGACCGAACCCATAACGGCTGAAAACGTTTGGGATGACTTGTGGATAGGGGTGAAAGGCCAATCAAACCCGGTGATAGCTGGTTCTCCCCGAAATATATTGAGGTATAGCCTCGTGGATTGTCTATCGGAGGTAAAGCACTGACAGAGCTAGGGGTCCTACCAGATTACCAAACTCTTTCAAACTCAGAATGCCGATGAGATGTACCACGGGAGTCAGACAGCGGGTGCTAAGGTCCGTTGTCGAGAGGGTAAGAGCCCAGATCAACAGCTAAGGCCTCCAAATCTATGCTCAGTGGTTAAGGTGGTGACGTTGTAGAGACACCCAGGACGTTGGCTTAGAAGCAGCCATCGTTTAAAGAAAGCGTAATAGCTCACTGGTCTAATGACGTTGCGCCGAAAATGTAACGGGGCTAAGCATAGTGCCGAAGCTTTGAATTCCGCGCAAGCGGTCTGGTAGGGGAGCGTTCTTCGCGGGCTGAAGGTGTGGCGTAAGCCATGCTGGACTGCGGAGAAGTGATTATGCTGACATGAGTAACGATAAAACGGGTGAAAAACCCGTTCGCCGTAAACCCAAGGTTTTCCGGGTAAAGGTAATCTTCCCGGAGTTAGTCGGCCCCTAAGGCGAGGCTGAAAGGCGTAGCTGATGGGAAACGTGTTAATATTCACGTACTTGTGTATTCGCGCGAAGGAGGGACGCAGGAAGATAGGCGGTCCGGGTGTTGGAATACCCGGTGCAAGCAGGTAGGCAAGGGAAACAGGCAAATCCGTTTTCCTGTATGCCGAGATGCGAGTCCGTGGCCGCAAGGCCTGAAGCCGCTGAGTCTCTACTGCCAAGAAAAGCTTCTAAGTATAGAATACGCAAACCGTACCGGAAACCAACTCAGGTGGGTGGGATGAATAATCCAAGGCGCTCGAGAGAACTCTGGCCAAGGAACTCGGCAAAATAACCCCGTACCTTCGGAAGAAGGGGTGCTCCTTCGGGTGATATGATTCACTTGTAGAGCCTGAGGGAGCCGCAGTGAAATGGTGGTGGCGACTGTTTACTAAAAACATAGGTCTGTGCGAAGTCCTAAAGACGACGTATACGGACTGACGCCTGCCCGGTGCCGGAAGGTTAAAAGGAGGGGTCAGCGCAAGCGAAGCTCCGAATTGAAGCCCCGGTAAACGGCGGCCGTAACTATAACGGTCCTAAGGTAGCGAAATTCCTTGTCGGGTAAGTTCCGACCTGCACGAATGGCGTAACGATCTCCACACTGTCTCGGCCAGAGACTCGGTGAAATTGAAGTCGCGGTGAAAATGCCGTGTACCCGCAGAAAGACGGAAAGACCCTGTGCACCTTTACTATAGCTTGACATTGGGATTTGAACCTGCATGTGTAGGATAGGTGGGAGACTGCGAACCCTGTACGCCAGTATGGGGGGAGTCATTGTTGAAATACCACCCTTGTTTTTTCAGGTCCCTAACCCCTCGCCGTAACCCGGCAGGGGAACAGTGTCTGGTGGGTAGTTTGACTGGGGCGGTCGCCTCCCAAAAAGTAACGGAGGCATGCAAAGGTTCCCTCAGGCTGATTGGAAACCAGCCGTCGAGTGCAAACGCAGAAGGGAGCTTGACTGCAAGAGAGACATCTCGAGCAGGTACGAAAGTAGGTGTTAGTGATCCGGTGGTCCCGCATGGAAGGGCCATCGCTCATTGGATAAAAGGTACGCCGGGGATAACAGGCTGATCGCATCCAAGAGTTCACATCGACGATGCGGTTTGGCACCTCGATGTCGGCTCATCACATCCTGGGGCTGAAGCAGGTCCCAAGGGTACGGCTGTTCGCCGTTTAAAGTGGTACGCGAGCTGGGTTTAAAACGTCGTGAGACAGTTTGGTCCCTATCTTCTGTGGGCGTTGGAAAATTGAAAGGGCCTGTCCCTAGTACGAGAGGACCGGGATGGACGCACCCCTGGTGGACCTGTTGTCGTGCCAACGGCAGAGCAGGGTAGCTATGTGCGGAAGGGATAACCGCTGAAAGCATCTAAGCGGGAAGCCTGCCTTAAGATAAGTTTTCCCTGGAGCAATCCCTGAAGGGCCGAGGGAGACTACCTCGTTGATAGGCCGGAGGTGGAAGCGCCGCGAGGCGTGAAGCTGACCGGTACTAATAGCCCGTGAGGCTTGTTTTTGCCTGAAACTCCTTCCTTCCCTGTCAATTAATATTTTGACAATCGCAGAGTGTATTCTTTTGCGAGCTGGCCTTTTCCTGCCCCTCCCGCCTGGTTTTGGTGCGGAGTTTGCGTTTGGCAGGAAAGACAGGCAGCTTGCGCAGGCAAGGGGCTTAACCCGCCCATGACCGGAAAAACCGCGCCGCCTGCCGCCGGCAAATCGCAAAAGACACAGCAAAATTTCTTTGGTGACCATGGAGGAGAGGGTACACCCGATCCCATCCCGAACTCGGCAGTTAAGCTCTCCATCGCCGATGATACTGCATATCTTCTTGCGGGAAAGTAGGCCGTTGCCAAAGATTGTTAGAAAGCCCCCGACGCC
>NZ_JAAKEH010000084.1:0-5249 GCF_011039095.1 Desulfovibrio sp. ZJ200
TTTTTATCAAGAAGGGCTTGCAATTCCCGAATCTCCTCGCATGAGAAACAACTTGGGCGATGGCCATTGGGTTTGGCTGATAATCGTTGGTTTTCACGGTAAGCTCTGACCCAATTGCAGATGCTAGCCGGGGTATAACCTAAAATATCTGCCAATTGCCTGGCTGTTGCTTTTCCATCAAGATACGCATGAACAGCCTTGGTTCGGATTTCTTCAGATGCAAATTTCATCTCTGCAATCTAAACGATTTTTAAATAAAATAAAAGTCAAATTGCTCTAGCCCGGTAGGAAGGGGCGCCCGCACGAATGGCCCGATATGTAGGGCAGGCCGAAAGGCGGCGGGCGGTGGCGACGAGAGCGCCGCACGGGTGGACGCCAGACACGAGCAGCCCGTGAAATTCAGAAGGTTACATCTTGTAACCGATTGGCGAATTTCGTTTCTGACCGCCGGTTTCCGGAAATGCCGGAAGCCGGCGGAACCGAAGCGGAATTTGACGGAAGAGGGTCTCACTTTTGGGATGATTTTCTTAAAAAATTCGTTTTATTTTAAATGGTTGTAAAAGGAGTTTGACTCTAAAAGTCATACCCTGTGACGGAAATTGTCGTTGCATTTCAGACAAAGCTGTCATATTTTTATCTTGTAGAAGCCGCTAACCGAAATGGGAAGCGGTTATTCAAGTCTGAAAAGGGAGATGTGCCATGCCCATGTCAGCTAAGGATGTCCTTTCAGCCTATTGGGATGACGGCAGCCTTCCGGTCGACCCTGGATATATCGCCACACAAATGGGGATTTCGGTTCTGGCCGCCCCCAATCTTGACGGCAGCGGACATTATGAGCCCACGGGCGCGAAGAACGGAGGCCCGCTTATTACTTACAATCCCAAGGAAAGTATTGTCAGGCAGCGTTTCACGATTGCTCATGAGCTTGGGCATCATGCGCTTTCGCACGGGCCTCGTGACCGAGATACTCCTGAAAATTTTACAATGATTTTTAGCGATCCCAAGGAGGTGGCCGCCAACAAATTCGCCGCCCACTTGCTTATGCCGAAGGATTTCGTACATGCATTGATTCAAGTTCGCGGTGTGCGTGAACTGGAAAAGCTTGCCTCTCTTTTCAAGGTATCCAAAGCAGCAATGCGGTATAGACTCAAGGACCTGGGTTATGGAATCCGCTGATATCTGTTCTTCCCAAGACCTTTCCGGGGGAGATAGCTCTCAATCCTCCATTATTATTACTGAAAATAATCAGCAAACCGAAATTTCGCTTGAAATACAAAGATACAGGCATAGACAATGGCTCTTCATCGCGGTTTGCATCATATGCGTCTTGCTCTATGCCATATTTTTTAGTGTGATGTGGATGTTGGTGACACACACAATCATGCTTCAAATGTTCGTCGCCCATAAGCATGTTATGGGCCTTTTGCTGGCCCTTCTGCTGGTACCGTCCGCCATGTTGTGGGGGCTGGTAAGAGCGGTATTCAGGATAGACCCCGCAAAAGAGGATTATACCAACGTGCTCAAAGAAGGATTCAAAATTCATCCCAGCTTATAAGGTTCATGCAAAACACGAGGCGGATTCTTCGGAGCCGCCCTTTTCCTTCACAGGCCGCCGGGATTCCAGCGGCCTTTTTTGTGCCTTTCGGCAAGGTTTCGCGCCCTGGTCCAAACTGCCGTCCAAGCGCGGCCCGGTCGTTTCCGGGCGTACCCTCGCCGCCGTCACCACGGCGGGAAGGAGCTGCCTTGCGCGGCGTGGGCTGGGCGGGTCTTCGGGGTTGATTGTCAAGGAGCGGAAGGCTTGCGCCTTCTGTTGACGGGAACATACTATGAGCGTTAAAACAGGTCAAGAAAAATAACGCTGACCATTAACGCGCTGATATGGTAGTATGCCCCCAAATTCTCATGGAGGGGGCTATGCCAGAGGACTTAAGAAATATGATTGAACGGGAAGCCATGCGCGTCATTGATGAGCGCCGGAAAGCCAAGAAAATGACTATTGATGACCTTGCACGGTGTCTTTATCCAGAAAAGGCACTGCCTGCCGCCCGCATGATGATACAGCGTTTGCGCGCCCCGCAGGGCAACAAGCCCCCGCGCAAAATGGACTTGGGGGAATATGTCGAGCTTGCGAAGGCTGTTGGCCTTGACCCCGCTTCTACGCTCACCATAATCATGCAACACTTTGAAGAAACAAGAATTTAGCTGGCAAAAACAATTTTTAACCCTATTCGTTAATTTTGTTGACATAAATAACGCTCAACGTTAATTTATCTTCACCAACACGCGGAAGGCCGACGAGGGCCGGGGTGAAAATAGACGACGTGCGGAGCGCCGGACTGGAGCCTTGAACCACAACCCCGGCGAGTTGGCAGTCGGGAGAAAAATGGTTAGGGTAAGACTGGAGACAGGGGATGAAGAAAGCAATCCTGAAATGAACGGCTGACGCTCTTGAAAAGCTGGCAATCGGCAGCATGTTGGTTGGGCTTTTTCAGTGCGTCAATACAGGAATTTGGCTGGGAGTTGGCTGCATGGCTGTGAGCTACATTTTAACCGCACTGGAGACAAGAATATGAATATCTGGGTATCGTTCGGGTTGGCTTGCGCGGTAATTGCGGCTGTCGGTTTTTGGGCCGCATTAACCAGCAAACATTGATATTTTTCTGAAATGAACGCATCTCTCATTATTGAGAGCTATCGTGGGAACCGGTGCCTTTCTTTTTGCCCTGTACAGCATCAGGGCGCATAAGTACCTCCCCCCCACACACAGCAGTAGGCCGTCCTTCACCAGGCGGCCTTTTTTTTGCCTTTCGGCAAGGTTTCGCGCCCTGGTCCAAACGCCGTCCAAGCGCGGCCCGGTCGTTTCCGGGCGTACTCTCGCCGTCGTCACCACGGCGGGAAGGATCTACCTTGCGCGGCGTGGGCTGGGCGGGTCTTCGGGGTGGGGCAACCGTTCGATATTTCCGAACAGTTGCTGATGTCAAAGAGCAAGAGCAGGTACGGGCTTGCCCTTGGTTGAGAGATAGGGTATTTTTTAGCTAGATACAAGAAAAAAATATCGCCTTTTTGTGCTGTAAATTTTCCGGCAAGTTAGTCCTTAGAAAAAAGGAGGGCTTCTATGCCGGAACTGAGAGAGATTGCCGTGCAGGTTGAAAGAAAAATCGTCGAACTACTGGATGAAAAGCGTAATGAAAAAGGGCTGTCTGAAGTCCAATGGGGGAAAATTGCCTACCCCGATGACAAAGACCCGCGAAGGAAAATTCAATCTATACGAAATAAGCAAAGCAATGGGCAGCCTCAACGGCTTCGCGTTCAAGACCTCATATTGCTTTCAAAGGCTCTGGGTGTTGACCCGGCCCGCATTCTGACCCGGGCAATGGACGAAAACAATTTGTAGATAGCTAAATCCTATCCTTATAGAGGGCGGTAAAACCGCCTTTTTTATATTTTTATAATGCTAAAATTTACCCTTGACGCTAGATCTGGTGTAGGGTAATTTTTAGCTACCGAACGAGCGCAATGTTCGGGGTGGTTCCGCAAAGCCGTGGGCGAAAGTCCGGCGGTAGGTTCCGGGGAAGGTGACTAACCCCGCAGGGTGACAACCTGCAAAAGAGTTCGACAACTTGCGAGATAATGGTTATCGTAAGGGAGAAGCGGATATGAAAAAACGAATTTTGGACTATCTTCAGCTTTCTCTGCAAGGTACCGGCATCGCCGCGCTGGGAACGCTAAACATTTTTGAACCTAAGCAGGAAACTTTGGTATTCGGTTGCGTATGCGTTCTGTGCGGGCTGATTATCGCCGTTTTCAACAAGGAGGCTTAGTCATGAGCATTATGACTATGGCAACTATTTTTGTGCTTGCGCTGACCGCGTGCGGCGTGCTTTACGCCATTTATGGCAAGTAACCCTCTCCCCCGCACACCACGGGCGGCTCTCATGGAGGTCAAGCCATGATTGAAATTGCCGTTCTCGTGTTCGTAGTAGCCATTGCGGCTGTGGGCTTTTACGCCACTCGCAAGCAGCATTAGCCTTTTCTGCCTTATACAAACAAAGGCCGTCCTTCACCGGGCGGCCTTTTGTTTTGCCGAATTCCCACGCTGCGCGCAGGCACACTCCCTGGAAGAAGCCCGCGCCAGGCGCGACGCATGTCGCGGACCGCGCCGCGTAAAATACCTGCCAGACCACCACGGGCCGGGGCTCATGCTCCGGCCCTCTTTTTTTGGAGGGAAGCATGAACCTTGAAAGCATCATCCGAGAGCGGGCGGACGTGCTCGCCTATGAGGCTGAACGCTATCCGGGCATCATCCAGGCACAGGAGGGCGCATGTGCTACGGCATCCGCGAATACGAGGGCAGACGGGGCGAGTCCGTACTGATCCATTTCAGATCCGCACGCCGCCGCATTATCGGCGTGCTGCCCATGCCTGACGGTACACGCGAGTCTTTTAAAGGCCGCACTATGGCTCAGGTGTTGCGGCAATGGCAGCAGGCATTGGCCGGGAGGGACTATGCGAGAACCAGACCGCGACATTGTTGATCGTATCCGGCGCTCGCTGCGGGCGCAATTGGCCGAAGCCCAGCGCCGACGCGACACGGCCAGCGCCTATATGCGCGAGCGCTACCACAACCTGCGCGCCGCCGGGCTGTGCGTCCGATGCAAGGATGAAGCCATCCCCGGCATGACGCTCTGCGCCGCCTGCCGCCTCTGGAACAATCAGCGCCGCAGCGGCGCGTCCACGGCCCCGCGCTCGCCATACAAGGACGGAAGGAGGGAACAATGAAAAACGCCTGCGATGCAGCGGCGTGACGACCTTTCCCCCGTCCGCAACTGGCGCGGCTGGCTTGCCGCCCTGGCGCTGGTGCTCCTGTTCGGCATCGGCGGCGCACTCGACAACCCGGCCGAACAGGAATCCTACCGGGACGCGGCACGGGACGCCGAAGGCATGTTCATTCCGACCGGAGAAGAGGCCAGGGCCAGACACGCACACGAAGAGCGGCCCGTACAGGCGAGTAAATCAGTCAAAAAGGAGGAGTGTCAGTGTCTGAAAAAATCACTGTCCGCTTCCCGGCCACGGCAGAGAGCGCCCTGGCCTGGATCCGCCGGGCTATGACCGTGGCCACAGTAAACGGCAATTCCCAACTTTTCAGCGCGCTCCGCCGCCATTACGTTTTTATCCGGGCGAACGGCGGCCAGGGGCAAAGGACGGTCTGAGTCATGTGTCGTCATGCGTATGAGTACCCTGGCAAGCGC
>NZ_JAAKEH010000085.1:0-5110 GCF_011039095.1 Desulfovibrio sp. ZJ200
CGAAGATGTAAGAAGGAAACGTGAGGAATGGAAACTGTTCCAGCAAAAAGCTTCATGTAATAGATTGATATTTATTGATGAAACCGGTGCCAAAACCAATATGACGAGATTATACGGCAGAGCCAGAGATGGCCAACGTTGCCATGATCATGCGTCAGACGGACGTTGGGAAAGGATAAGCATACTTTCAGCAATCCGGGTAACGGGAGAGACTTGCAGTGTTGTTTTTGATGGGGCACTGGATGGAAAAATGTACAATGCTTATATTGAAAAATTTCTTCTTCCAACGCTTAAAGCTAACGATGTTGTTATAATGGATAATTTGAATGTCCATAAATCAAAAACAGCCCAAAACTTGATAAGGGAAAAAGGCTGCAAGTATATTTTCCTTCCAGAATACAGCCCGGATTTAAATCCCATTGAAAAGATGTGGAGCAAAGTGAAACAATTACTTCGGGGTATGAAAGCAAAAACATGTGATGAACTGTACAAGTCCATTGGAAAAGCATTAAGTTGTATCACACAAAAAGACGCTGAAGGATGGTTTAAATCCTGTGGCTATGTAAAAAGTTAAAAGCAAAATGCTCTAGCGCGGGCATCATTAGGCAGCCTGTTTAGCCGTATTCCCCACACGCGTGGGGATGAACCGCGATCCCTTCGCCAAAGAGCGCGTGGCCGCCGGTATTCCCCACACGCGTGGGGATGAACCGGTGGTATTCGGGGCCGGGACGCTGTGTTTGTCGTATTCCCCACACGCGTGGGGATGAACCGTTTATTTCTCATTGTCCAAAGAGGACACTCTTGTATTCCCCACACGCGTGGGGATGAACCGGACTCGGTCGTAACTCTTGATGTGTGCGTGAGGTATTCCCCACACGCGTGGGGATGAACCGGATATTTCCGATAAGCGCGCCCAGAGAGGTCAGGTATTCCCCACACGCGTGGGGATGAACCGACGGATATTGCCATGCTGCGGGACGCAGGATTGTATTCCCCACACGCGTGGGGATGAACCTGAAAAGCTGTTGAAGGGATACAAGCGCGTAGAGTATTCCCCACACGCGTGGGGATGAACCGGACGACGTGTTGATAACGCTCAGAGTATCAGCGTATTCCCCACACGCGTGGGGATGAACCGCTTGGTTTTTCCTTTCGGTCGCTTATGGGGAAGTATTCCCCACACGCGTGGGGATGAACCGCGTTACACCCCGGACGACTACGACCCGGACACGTATTCCCCACACGCGTGGGGATGAACCGGTTGCTTCAGGCTGCCGTCAAGCTCAATAATCGTATTCCCCACACGCGTGGGGATGAACCGCCCTTCTGGCCTGCTCAAGTGAATCTCTGTCTAGTATTCCCCACACGCGTGGGGATGAACCGATCACCAAAATGCGTGTCCCCACCACGAGTTGGTATTCCCCACACGCGTGGGGATGAACCGGTCACGTTTTGGCCGTCAATGGTAGCAAGGCCGTATTCCCCACACGCGTGGGGATGAACCGTATCCGGGCGGAGAACGTAACGGCGGATAAAAGTATTCCCCACACGCGTGGGGATGAACCGGGCACCAGGTCGTGCAAGCTCCGGGATATACCGTATTCCCCACACGCGTGGGGATGAACCGGCCGCCGAACAACAGCCCGCGCCGCCTATTTTGTATTCCCCACACGCGTGGGGATGAACCGCGCCCGAGGCGCGGGAGATGATGGAAACCACCGTATTCCCCACACGCGTGGGGATGAACCCCGACAAAATAGCCTTCTTCCGGCTCGTGTGCCGTATTCCCCACACGCGTGGGGATGAACCGCGTGACGCAAAGCCCTGCGGCGTTAAGGTTCAGTATTCCCCACACGCGTGGGGATGAACCGGACGGCGGCCAGAAACCCGACCAGCACATCCCGTATTCCCCACACGCGTGGGGATGAACCGGTACTACCCCAGCCGCATGGGCTGTCCATCAAGTATTCCCCACACGCGTGGGGATGAACCGCCCCGCACGCAGCCCGAAAGCGTCACCACGCCGTATTCCCCACACGCGTGGGGATGAACCGGTGGCCTGCGCCGTGGAGCCGCCTTCCCCGCCGTATTCCCCACACGCGTGGGGATGAACCGGCGAGGTCGCTTTCCTCGCGCTGATCCTGCCGGTATTCCCCACACGCGTGGGGATGAACCGGCATGGAGATCTCTTCATACAAGGCTGAAAAAGTATTCCCCACACGCGTGGGGATGAACCAGGCTGACTGGTTAGCTCAAACGGCGGCCAACAGTATTCCCCACACGCGTGGGGATGAACCGAAATGCTTCCCATAAATGGGACATAACCAGATCGTATTCCCCACACGCGTGGGGATGAACCGACCGACGACGATCAAAATGATGGCACATGCCAGTATTCCCCACACGCGTGGGGATGAACCGGGCATTTACGCCAGCGATAACAGACTGCGTCAGTATTCCCCACACGCGTGGGGATGAACCTATGCCTGCCAGCGGGTATGTGTCGCTTGAGGCGTATTCCCCACACGCGTGGGGATGAACCGCCCATTTCCCTGAACTGCGCGGAAAAATCTACGTATTCCCCACACGCGTGGGGATGAACCGGACGACGTGTTGATAACGCTCAGAGTATCCGCGTATTCCCCACACGCGTGGGGATGAACCGCGATCGCAGCAAGAATTGTTGCCGGGTTCAACGTATTCCCCACACGCGTGGGGATGAACCGTCCCGGTATCAGGTTCACAATCATGGGTAGCCGTATTCCCCACACGCGTGGGGATGAACCGTCCCGGTATCAGGTTCACAATCATGGGTAGCCGTATTCCCCACACGCGTGGGGATGAACCGATTCCATCAGCTTTTGGGCCAGGTTCCAGGCTGTATTCCCCACACGCGTGGGGATGAACCAATGATTGCCACAAACACGACCGTGCCCCATGTGTATTCCCCACACGCGTGGGGATGAACCGCCGGGATATGCCGCTCATAACCGAAGACGGTCGTATTCCCCACACGCGTGGGGATGAACCGCTCTTTGCTTTTTTCAAATGCGCTTTTATGGTGTATTCCCCACACGCGTGGGGATGAACCGTGACGGGGACTTTGTAGCCCTCATATCCGCGCGTATTCCCCACACGCGTGGGGATGAACCTTTTGCATACATTGAGCCTTGCTTGCATATTTTGTATTCCCCACACGCGTGGGGATGAACCGGCTGAAGCCGCGCCCATTTTTGACGCGACGACGTATTCCCCACACGCGTGGGGATGAACCGGAGATAAATCATGGAAACAATGGGCTTTTATGAGTATTCCCCACACGCGTGGGGATGAACCATATTGTGCGCGTCAGTATAGCGCGTTGTATGCGTATTCCCCACACGCGTGGGGATGAACCGCGTCCTTGCCGCCTGAGAACGATAGTAATACAGTATTCCCCACACGCGTGGGGATGAACCTTGGTCGGGACTTGATTCATGCTGGCATTGCCGGTATTCCCCACACGCGTGGGGATGAACCGTTCTGACAAGAACAGTCAAGCCGTGGGCAAAAGTATTCCCCACACGCGTGGGGATGAACCGGGGAAGAGGTTGCATGTCGCCGTCTGGGAACAGTATTCCCCACACGCGTGGGGATGAACCGCTGTCATTCTCACAGACAACCTCCGCAAAGATGTATTCCCCACACGCGTGGGGATGAACCAATTTAACACCATGCCCAGCACACGCCGCCGCAGTATTCCCCACACGCGTGGGGATGAACCGTCCTCTTTTACACGACGCAACCACGTCCTATCGTATTCCCCACACGCGTGGGGATGAACCTTACAAGGATCTCCCCGGCGTCCGGATTGGCGTGTATTCCCCACACGCGTGGGGATGAACCGGTAGCAGCAAGCTTTGCGCCTTGTAACGTCTTGTATTCCCCACACGCGTGGGGATGAACCGGTTGCTATGGCTAACCTGGTCACTGTCACGACGTATTCCCCACACGCGTGGGGATGAACCGCCCGCCGCGTATGCGGCTGACACGGCCTGCTTGTATTCCCCACACGCGTGGGGATGAACCTGGTCAGCAGTTTGTTGTCGACCGCAGGCAGTTGTATTCCCCACACGCGTGGGGATGAACCGCTCCCTGCCACTGGTAATCGGGACATTGGGAAGTATTCCCCACACGCGTGGGGATGAACCGCGGGGCCACCGCCAAAGGGCAACCCCGCTTTGGTATTCCCCACACGCGTGGGGATGAACCGCACGCGCAACCAGTCACGGCCTGCGGGAGTGGGTATTCCCCACACGCGTGGGGATGAACCGGCCTCACAGCCCCCGGGCAGGAGATGCTGCAAGTATTCCCCACACGCGTGGGGATGAACCGATTTTGATCCTGAGGTCACAGACGCGCTTTTCGTATTCCCCACACGCGTGGGGATGAACCGCCTCAACCTCCGCAATCACTCGGCCCGATTCAGTATTCCCCACACGCGTGGGGATGAACCGGGTTCTGGTTTTCCGATGCCTTGATACCCTCCGTATTCCCCACACGCGTGGGGATGAACCGAGCGCATGTTTGATATTGCGGGCTTCTTCCTTGTATTCCCCACACGCGTGGGGATGAACCCCTACTTTGTCCATGTGCCTGCCGAAAACGTGCGTATTCCCCACACGCGTGGGGATGAACCGCCTCTGATGCTCGTCTCCAGCGTCCTGAATATGTATTCCCCACACGCGTGGGGATGAACCGAACCTTGTCCCCGGCATCTATATCCTTACCGAGTATTCCCCACACGCGTGGGGATGAACCGGGCAGAAGAAGCAAAACCAGTCCAGGGCATTAGAGCAATTTGACTTTTATTTTATTTAAAAATCGTTTAGATTGCAGAGATGAAATTTGCATCTGAAGAAATCCGAACCAAGGCTGTTCATGCGTATCTTGATGGAAAAGCAACAGCCAGGCAATTGGCAGATATTTTAGGTTATACCCCGGCTAGCATCTGCAATTGGGTCAGAGCTTACCGTGAAAACCAACGATTATCAGCCAAACCCAATGGCCATCGCCCAAGTTGTTTCTCATGCGAGGAGATTCGGGAATTGCAAGCCCTTCTTGATAAAAA
>NZ_JAAKEH010000086.1:0-5003 GCF_011039095.1 Desulfovibrio sp. ZJ200
CGGCGCGGAAGATGCGCCTGCGGCGCACCCGGAAGCGTTTTCTTACATCCCCGGCAGCCGCTTCGCGCGGGCAGCTCCGGCCAGGCCCAGGATGTCGGGCGCGGCTTCCACAGCCGCACGCTTCTGGCTGTCCTGGACATGCTGATAGGTGTTGAGGATCATCGAGGCGTCAACATGCCCCATAAGGCTGGCCACACTGCCGATGTCGGCACTGCCGGCCAGGGCATATGTGGCAAAAGCGTGACGAAGATCACAGGGCCGAATACGGCGATTGATGTTCGCCCGCTCCAGGCCGTGTGCCAGGCCCGGCATATGCTGCGTACCGGGCGGCCGCCCCAGGAGATGACATGCCGGATGCCCAGCGCCGCGTCATGACGCTGCCATGCTTGCAGGATCCGGAGCAGGTCGCTGCGGATGGGTATGTCCCGGCCGTCTTCCAGATGGTTTTTCCGGCGCTTGGCATGCGCAACATTGCCGTGCCCAAGTCCATGTCCCGCCATTCCAGGCGAAAAAGTTCACTGGGGCCGATGCGCGGCCCGGCGCATAAGCCCAGAATGACGACGCGCTGCACATGCGGAGCGGCCACCTCCAGGATCGCTCTGGCTTCTTTGGCCGTAGGCGGTGCAATGCGTTGCGCGCGGGCACGGGGAAGCCGCAGATCATGCAGCGGATTTGCCGTCAGCAGTCCGTTGTCCGCCTCCAGGGATTTGGCTGTGGCGGAGCTGGCCTTTGCCTCAAAGCTGGGGCGCGAGAATCTTCTGAAAAAAGCGCTGAAAGACGCTGCCTATGATTTCGCCATCATTGATTGTCCTCCAAGCCTTGGGCTTTTGACTGTCAATGCCCTTACCGCCGCCGACGGGGTTTTGATACCTGTACAGGCAGAATACTATGCCCTGGCCGGTCTTGATCTGATCCGGGAGACGATGCAAGGGATCATTGAAAATCTCAATCCCCGGCTCCATACTCTGGGGATTCTGCTCACATTCTTTGACGGGCGTAAGTCGCTCAACCGCGACGTGGCCGCCGGTCTGCAAGAGCGCTGGGGGAACCTGGTTTTCAAAACGGCCATCCGGGACAATGTGGCGCTGGCAGAAGCGCCCAGCAATGGGCAGAGCACTTTTGACTACCGCAGCCAGAGCTATGGCGCTCAGGATTACGCGGCACTTGCCAGGGAGTTCATGCTCAGGGTAAGAAAACAGTAGTTATTTTTTTACATAAAAAAATATTACCATAAGGATATAAAAATGGGTCTTGGCGACAGAGGAAAACGACGGATAAAAATTGATGCTTCGCCCAGGACAGACGATCTGTTTAAACCGACGGAAGCGCGGGCGGAAGTCGTCCAACCAGAGAACACGGCAAAGAAAACAGGCAGGCCCAGGGGCGGGCCGGTGAAGGCCAAGACATTCACTCTTCCCCTGGAGCTGAATCAACGCCTGCGCCGCTTTGCCTTTGAGCATGAATGCAAGGAAGTGGATGTGGTCAGGGCGGCTCTGGAAGCTTACCTGGCCAGGCATGAGGGGAAAACACAATAAAAATGTAACTATTTTTCACTATAAAAATTTTTTTATTCTGAAAAATAGTTCCATTAAAAAATATTGTGTAAACGGGCGCTTGTGGGACTTGGGGCCTTCGCATATATTCGTTGGAGTAAAAGTTTTCTACGTCTGGAGGAAGCCATGCAGGAACCGAATTTGAAACATTTTTTAGTGGAAGGAAGAGAAAAAGTGCTTGAGATATGAGAATAAATTCTTTGATTGCAAAAGGCGTAAATCTTTCAACTGCGGTTAAAAATATGGACACGGTTAGCTCATTCAATAGGTTCATGTGCAGATAATATCCGCCAAGTATTTTTAGATAGTCTTGGAATAAAAGTAAAGAGTATATTAAATTCAATTACTTATAATTGACTGTAATCATAACTAAGGAGAATTTTAATGGTAAAAGATAATAGTGATTTCTTTATAAGCAAGAATGCATGGTCAGAAATTAAAGATAGGCTTCTTGGAAGATATATAAGAATTTATTTTCAAAAGTTATTATCAACAAGGAAGCCTATTTGTTATATTGATTGTTTTGCAGGAAAGGGAATATTTGATGATGGAAATTATGGTTCTCCACTTATTGCATTAAAGGCTCGTGATGATAGTTTACAATATGCTAAAGGAGCCAATAAAAATGGAATAATTGATATGAGTTTTATCGAACTCAATCATTATACAGATTTAGAAAGTAACATCTATAATTATGGAAATACAAAAAATATTGAAATAATAGCAGGAAAATACGAAGAAAAAATAATAGATTTACTTTCACGAAAAGTAGGGTATAATGTATTTTTGTATATTGATCCTTATGGAATTAAAGCATTAGACTATTATCTTTTTAGCAAATTTACAGATTATAAATTTAATACGTTAGAGTTATTGATAAATTTTAATTCTTTTGGCTTTTTTCGTGATGCGTGTCGCGCAATGGGCGTTGCCACAATTGATGAGGTTTTTCAGGACTTAAGTGAGTTAAAGGAATATGCACCGACGAGAATAACTCATTCTGAACAATCAAAGGATTTGCTATCACAGATAGCTGGAGGCGACTATTGGAAAAATATTGTTTTATCATATAATAGAGGTGAAATTGATGGATATAAAGCAGAAAAAATTTTATCAAATGAATATAAGAAGCGTATTCAAAAGATATTTACTTATGTTTTAGATATGCCAATTCGGCTAAAGCCTAGACAGCGGCCAAAGTATAGAATGATTCACGCCTGTAATCATGTGCAGGGGTGCTATCATATGGCAGAAAATATGGAAAAGCGAAAAGATGAATTGTTTCTTAATATTCAACAAGGTTCACAGCTCTCATTGTTTGATAGTTGTGATCAAGCAAGACCTTCTATAGAAAATGAGCTTGTCACTTCGAAGATGGTTGAGGATCTAATCTGGAAATATCTTCTAAAAGTAAAATGTAAAATTAATTTAACCAGGTTGTTTGCTGATTTTTTTAATGAAAATGGTTTGCTCTGTAACTTTCTTATGATTCGTAAAGCGATTTTGCAACTTGAGCAACGCAAAAAATTAATTATTGAAAGAGATCCACCTACGACATCAAATGGGAAAAAAAGTACATTTTTAACTGAATCGAATAAACAGAAAGTATTTATAAGGAGTACATAGTGAAAAGAGAAGTATTTGGATATATAAAGCGTAAAAGTTTATTGTATGTCACAGGCGTTGAGTATGGTGACTATACAATGAACCATGTTTTTGGATGTTCTCATGGATGTAAATACCCTTGCTATGCATTTCTAATGAAAAAAAGGTTTGGTAAAGTTTCCTCATATGATGAATGGGTAAGGCCATATATTGTATCTAATACATTATCTCTTTTGGATTTTGAGATACCAAAATTAAGATCAAAAATTAAGTCAGTTCAGCTTTGTTTTACGACAGACCCGTTTATGTATGGATATAAAGAAATAGAGAACTTGAGTATCGCAGCAATTAAAAAATTGAATAAAGAAAATATTAAATGTACTATCCTTACAAAGGGGATATTGCCATATAGTCTTTCGAGATATAAAAAAAATGAATATGGAATAACAATTGTCTCTCTCAGTGAAGATTATAGAAAGCGGATAGAACCTGGAGCTGCTCCATATGTCGAAAGGCTATCTGCGCTAAAAAAGCTCCACGACGCTGGTTGTAAAACATGGGTAAGTATAGAGCCATATCCAACTCCAAATATTATAACGCAGAATATATATAATATATTAGAAAAAATTAATTTTGTTGACAAAATAATTTTTGGAAGAACAAACTATAGCAAATTAATATCATTATATAGTGATCATAAAAATTTTTATAACTGCGAGGCAAAGAAGGTTATGGATTACTGTAAAGAAAATAACATAAATTATCATATAAAGAAGGGCACAATTCAAAGTAAAAATTATGATGATCAGACTTGTTGTTCGTTATTAAATGATAAAATCATGAGTCGATTAACCGCCTAGGAGGGCATGATATGCTACGCGAGCCGAATTTGAAAGTATTTACAAAGGAAGAAGAGGAAAAGGTTACAGAGCAGGCTATGGCTCTCTATGATGAAAGACGGAATCAGGAAGCGGACGATTTGCTTGATTCGTTGCCGATGCCTGCTGAATATCTTCAAACTCTGAAAGAATGCATGGGGCTTGATGCACTGATATCAGAAGGTGTTAATCTTTCCAAGGCGGTGGAAAAATATGGTCAAAGTTGGCTTGCCTCTTAACTTTGCGAAGTATCTGCAACGATCTGATAAGATTATGAATGCACTGATGCAAAGCAGTAGAGGCGTCCAATATGCTCAGGCTTTGCAAAAAACCGCTTCAGAAATGGCCTTGCGTTGAAAGCAGGTGATTTTGATACGCTTTTGGCGATGGAAAAACTTGCCGTCCAGCGTGACTTCAGAGTGTTTGGAACAGAGTTGGCCCAAAAATCGGAAAACGGCCACAAGCAAATTATGGAGCGGTGGCGGATTGTCAGCAACCCCAGGACAGCCAGGGAAGATTTCCAGGCTACCTATGCTCCGGAAAATCTGCCCAAGGCCCGTATCATGGATACGGTCATGGAAAGCCTGATCAAAACGCAATGCAGACGTTTATCCGATTACGCCAAAGGCAATGCCACGCCGGCAGAAAAACTCTATTTTTCTCGGCGGCAAGAATGCCTGAAGGCTGTGTACAAGGAACACATGCTGCATCTTTCCCGCGCTCTGGGACAGGACAGGGCTCAGGAAAATAGCAAGGGGAAATATCTCTCACGATAAATGAGCGCGGATGCAGATGGAAGAGAAAAAAAAGTATACTATGTGCACGTTAATTTCGTGCAATGTATCATATAAAGCTCAAATTACCGCAGATATTCTGCTTGATATTCTTTTAAGAAAAAAAGAGCCTGGCGCATGGATAGGCCACCTGGACGTTTTTTTTAATGAGTTACCTAAAAAGATTTTATTAG
>NZ_JAAKEH010000087.1:0-4948 GCF_011039095.1 Desulfovibrio sp. ZJ200
GGTGGCATTCAGGCGAAAAACGCGGTTTTCGCCTGAATGTACGCCGCGTTGCGGCGGCTGCCGCTTTCGCGTCAGCAGAGCATTTTCAGAGTGAAAATGCTCTAAAGCAGCTCAACGAGGCATACGGCAAAGACAATGCCCTTATGGCCAACTGCCATGTGCGCATTGCCTATGCGCCCAATGATCCGGACACGGCGGAGCTGCTTTCCAGAATGACGGGCAAGACCACGGTGGTGGAAAAGAAAACCTCCATCTCCATCGGCAAGGCCGGGCGTTCCCGCTCCATCAACATGGCGGAAACGGCCCGGCCCCTGCTGACGCCGGATGAATGCTCGCGCCTGCCCGGCGCGGAAAAAGACAGTGAGGGCAAGGTCACAAAACCCGGCCATATGCTGATCTTCACTGCCGGCCAGTATCCTGTTTACGGGATGCAGATCCTCTATTTCAAAGATCCCACATTTTCGCGGCGCTCCAAAATGCCCGCGCCTGGCCTTTCTGAAAAGTACCCCGACGGCATCACGGATTCGCTGTACTTTCCCCGCCCTGCGGAATGGTTTTCTCCGGTGGAAAAGCCCCGGGAGGGAAAAAAGCCGGATGTGCCGGCGCAAGTCCGTCCCGCCACCTTCGAGAGCTTTCTGGAGGATCGGGGATGAAGGCATTTTCAGTCTTTTTTGCCGCTTTCTCCCTGCTGCTGTTGCTGCTGCATGGCGCGGGCTTCCGTTGCAACCCCACGCCATCCCTGCCCAAAGGCATTTACCGCATTGCGCCCGGCGCTCCGGAGCGCGGCGATCTCGTCGCCTTTTGCCTGGAGTCTGCCGTCTGGACGCCTGTGGCCAGGGAGCGCGGCTATCTTGAATCAGGCTCCTGCCCCTCCGGCCTGCGTCCCCTGCTCAAACGTCTGGCCGGCTTGCCGGGGGATGCCGTGGATGTGACGCCTGACGGCATGAAAATCGTGCCCGTCACCGGGCCGGGCCGCTTTTGGCCCGCGCCGGCTCGGGATCGCGACAGCATGGGCCGTCCCTTGCCGGCAGGCTCGCTGCGCTCCGGCGGGATCCCTGCGGGCATGGCCCTGGTGCTGGGCGAGCATCCGGGCAGCTTTGACAGTCGTTTTTTCGGGCTCGTGCCTTTGGCGCGCATGACCAGGGTAGAGCCCGTTTTCACCTTCACTCAAGGAGAACACCATGAATAAGGACGAAGTAAACGCTGTGGCCGAGGACGCTTTCAACCAGGCTCAGGACGGCCTGGCCGTGCCGCTGGATCCTGAAATGGCGGAAGGCATGGGAGCATTCGCGGAACAGGCCCTGACGCTTCAGGATGTGCTGGACGCCCCTCTTCTCACGACTGAAGGAAAAGAACAGGATCGATTGGATGAAAATGGTCAGCCGGTTCTGGGCGATGACGGCAAGCCCCTGAAGGAAACTGTCGCGCTTGAGCGGCCTATTCTGCGCATGGCGCGCGTTTTCAATGCGCAGCAGGTGGAAAACTTCCCTCCGATCCCGGCGCAAGAGAAGGCCTTTGCCTGGAATCCCCAGGAAAAGGCTGAAGCTGTCCTGACCAATTCCGGCGCTGTCATCAAGCATGATCAGCATGATCGGGCCTTCTACTCCCTCCTGTCTGATAGCATTCATCTTCCACCCAAGGGCAGTTTTGATCAGGCCGACAAATACTATGCCACGGCCCTGCACGAGCTTGGGCACTGGACGGGCGCGCCCACGCGCATGAACCGCGAGTTCGGCCCCAGGGGTTCCAAAGCCTATGCCAAGGAAGAACTGCGCGCGGAAATCAGTTCGTGGATGGTCGGACAAGACATTGGTGTGGGTCATGAACCCGGCCAACATGCGGCCTATGTGAAGTCCTGGGTACAGGCGCTCAAGGAAGATCCGCTGGAAATCATGCGTGCCTGCCGGGATGCGGAGCAGAGCCGCGACTATGTTCTGGGGTTGGAAATGCAGAAGGAAAAGACTCGTGAGCAGAGTGTGGAACGCGGGCAAGAGGCCGCCAGCATGGCCGCGCCTGCCGGCGCGCCGGTTTTGGATCCTGCGCCGGCCAAAACCTATCTCCATGTGGCCTACAAAGACAAGGAGGCCGCCAAGTCCCTGGGAGCCCGCTGGGATGGCAGGTAAAAACGGTGGTACGCGCCGCAAGGCACGAATCTTGAGCCTCTGCGGCGTTTCCTGACGCCGCTGGAACATGCTTTCGCCAGTGCCAGTGCCGCCGCGCCGGCGGAAAATCTCTCTCCCCAGGAAGAGTTTGCCCGCAAACTGACGGATCTGGGCCTGGACCTCAAGGGCCGGCTCCCGGAACTGGACGGCAAGCTGCACCGCGTCCCTCTGCTCGCCAAAAGCGGCAGGGGCGTGGATGGAGCGTATTGCCTTCACGGCGACGGCATTCCCGCCGGGTGGGCGCAAAACCATGTCACCGGCGAAAAGGTGACGCTCGTGGCCACGGGCGTTGTGCTTTCGCCGGCGGAACGGGAACGGCAGCAACAGGAACGGGCCGCGCGGCTTCAGGCGGCGGAAGCGGAACGGATCAGGGAGCAGGATGCTGCCGCCCAACGCTGCCAGGGCATGTGGGACAGCTTCAGTCCAGCCGTCTCGTCTCCCTATCTAGAGAAAAAAGGCGTGGAAGTCTTTGGCCTCAAGGAAGATCAGGGGAATCTGATTGTTCCTCTGCGGAACATCCACGGCGAGTTGCGGGGATTCCAGGCCATTGCGCCGGATGGCCGGAAGGGTCTTGCCACGGGCATTGGGAAAAAAGGCAATTTTCATCTGATCGGCGCGGACGGCAAGGACTTGTCCCAGGGAGAAATTGTCCTCTGCGAAGGCTACGCCACGGGGGCTTCGCTGCACATGGCCACCGGAAAAGCCGTGGCAGTGGACGGCAAAAAGGCCGTGTTTGAGGCCAAAGGCCGGACGCTCAGAGAACAGGGCTGGAAAGTGGTCATGGCTGCGGACGCTTCCCTGGCCGACGCGGAAGAGGCGGAGCCCGACAACGCCGTGCCGGACCTCAAGGCCGGATGCCAGGCTACGGCTGTCCAGGGCGCAGTGAAGATGAAAAAAACAAAGCCCGCCCCCCGTTTTTCCGAGGCCTCGCTGATCCGTGAGATGGAAAAGCGCGGCATCGGCCGTCCGGCCACCTATGCCGCCATCATGGAGAACATTGCCGCGCGCGCCTATGTGAAGGAGGAAAAAGCTTTCCTCGTGCCCACGCCGCGCGGGGAAAAGCTGGTGGACGCTCTGGCGGGCGCATTCGGCTTTCTGGATCTGGATTTTACCAGCCACATGGAAGAACGGCTCGACGATGTGGCCAACGGCAACGTCAGTTATGTGCAATGCGTGGGCGCGTTCCATGCCCAGCTCATGGAAGAGCTGGGCCGGTTCGTCCAGGCGCATGCCGTCCCTTGCCCGGCCTGCGGAGATCGGGAGCAGTTCCGGCATGTTTACTCCAGGGAAAAAGGCTGGAATTTCTGGGGCTGCAAGGCCTGCGGAGCCATTTTTGCCGATGACAACGGTCGGCCGGGCCTCAGACAAGAAAAGGGAGCTGCGGAACTGACGGATTTTTTATGCGAGAAGTGCGGCAAGCCCCTGCACCACCTTCAGGGCACGAAAAAAGACGGCTCCGGCCAATATGACTTTTTTGCCTGCTCGGACAAGGCGTGCGGCGCAAAATACGACAATGTGGACGGCAGGCCCGTAATCCGCAAGGCTCCGGCGCTGTCTGAACATACATGCAAAAAATGCGGCAAGCCTCTGGTGCCCCGGCCCACAAAAAACGGCGGCGTGTGGTTCGGCTGTTCGGGCTTCCCCATGTGCAAGGCCCGCTATTGGGCCAAGGACGACGGCAGCCCTGATTACGACAATCCCCCCAAACACTGAAAGGAGTAACAATGTCCGGTTTCATGAGCTCCACCACGGCAATGAAAATTTTCGAGGCTCAGGCCAAAAAGCCGGATCCCGAGAAGCTGAGGGAACATGCCTTTTCGCCCGCGCCCGGCCCTGACGGCAAGCGTGTGGGCTGGGTCGGCCTCACTGATCCGCTTGACCTTGATTTCAGCTTCGGCATGGACTTCGGCCGCTTCCTGGCCTTTTCCCTGCGGATCGACGAACGCAAGCCCTCCAGCGCCACTATCAAAATACGTCTGGCGGAAGCTCTCAGGGAGGAAGCCGCCGCCAATGGCGGCAAAGTCTCAGGCAAGCGGAAGAAGGAATTAGAGCGGTTTGCTGTTGAAAACGGCAACCGCTCTGGCGACCGCGGGAGCGGACGCCCGCGCCGAATGAGCCTGAAAACCACGCTTTTCAGGCGAAATGATGGCAGCGCCGCTTTTGAAATTGAATAATTTCAAAAGCAAAATGTCTAAAAGAGGCGATCACGTCCACGGTGACTTCCAAGGCCGATTTCATTCCGTCCCTGACGGATTGCATCTGGGATTTGGAGGCGCAGCGCCTCTATGTCTCCACGGCTTCGGAAGGCGTGCTGGCCATCCTGCTGGAGCTGTTTCACAAAACCTTCGGCATTACCCCCACGCCGTTGTTGCCCAAAGCGGATATGGCGGCGGTTTTCGACAGAGCGTTCCGTGAAAACATCCCCGTGGACGGGAGCGCCGAGGTCAGCGCCAACGGCTGCTCCGTGACGCTGGCCACGCCGGAGCAACAGGAAGACAAGGCGCATGTGGTTGTGGTCAACAACCAGGGCGCAGTGACCACGGCTCTGCAAGAGGGCCTGCGGATCACCAAGATGGCGTTGCTGGCAGTGGACGGCGAACAGGAACTTGCTTTCTCCCTTGCTGATGATCTGACAGTTTCCGGCCTGAAACTGCCCAGGGGAGAAAAGGGCGATGACGCCGTGGCCACGTTCCTGCTGAAGGCGGATGCCTGCGCATGTGTGGCTAACGCCGTGGAGTGCATGAGTAACTAACGTACGTCCGGGGCTAGAGCGTTTTGCTAATGAA
>NZ_JAAKEH010000088.1:0-4788 GCF_011039095.1 Desulfovibrio sp. ZJ200
TGCCGTATCCCGCCATCTTGCGTTTCCCGCAAACCACGCTGGTTTATTCCCGGCTGAGGGGCCGCGTACCTTCAAGGCCATAGTCCACATAAAAAAACAATACTGTCTTTTTGGTTGTTTTCGCTGGCCTTCAAGCTCATTTTTCATCTATGCTTGCGCCAAAAGCAAAGGCGTGGAGTGGCCAACGCTCCAGACGAGGCAAGAAAGAGCGTTTCCAAACTCGAAAGGTGTTCTTCTTTACAGGATGGTAGCTGTCTGACGCCGACTACAAACTTGCCAAAGGCTTCGCCTCTGGACTTCGGCAGAGCGTTCGGCGCTTCGCTTCTCACGCTCTCAAAAAGGGAAAGGCAGAGGAAAAAGTGCAAGGTGCCAGACGGCGTTCAGAGACGGTAGACACTTTCGGGCTTGTCGGTTGCAGGCATGGCCTTCCTTTCAGCCGCGATTTCCTCGTCTTCTTTTTCCGAAGACTTGATGAGTTGACGTATGAAGGTGACCCTTGATTTATTGTTAGGTTTTGAGCCATAATCCAGATAGTGACAGGAGATTTCTGTAATGATTACCGCCATAGGCGGTTCAGCGCGGGAATCATGGACGCCCTCATCAGGGGCGCAAGGCGGCGCGCTATCTCCCAAGTGTTTGCAACGACGGTCAGCCTTGCCCTCAACCTGCGCATGGCCACGCTTATCGGCTGGAATCCGTCGCTGGAACTCCCCGTCGCCGTAGACGAATTCGATCAGCAAATGCATAAAATCAGGGAGAAGACGCGTCATGAAAACTCGCAGGCAATTCCTTTATTGGGGGGCAGGCTTAGGGGCGGGCCTTCTCCTTTCTCCTGCCAGTGTTCTGGGAGGTTATGATCCGACCTGGAAACCCGGTGCCCGCCCGGAACGGGCGCTGGACATTACGGTTTTTGAAATGTTCAAGATCGGCCCCGGCCCATCCAGCTCGCACACAATTGCGCCCATGAAAGCCGGCAACGACTTTCTCGAGCTTATGCGCAATCTTCCGGAAGCAGATTTGAGGCAGGCGGATACGCTGCAGGTTCGCCTGTACGGCAGCCTTTCCGATACGGGCATTGGGCATGGCACGCACAAGGCCGTCACCGCGGGGCTGCAGGGGGTAACGCCTGAAAGCGCCACTGTGGAGATCATGGACGGGCTCTATGTCCGGCAAGACGATACAGTCACCATCCATTGCGGCCCGCTGTCCCTGCCCTTCGGCATGGGCAACTTCATTTTTGAAAAGGGGGAAGCCGCCGGCGCGCCTTGCAGCGATGTGCTGCGAATCAGCCTTGCCGCCGGCGACAGGACGCTGGCGGAACGGGAATACTATTCCGTAGGCGGCGGTTTTTTGCAGTGGAAAGGCTGGAAAGCCCCGGAACGCGGCGAACCGGCGCATGCCTTCGATAGCATGAACGGTCTGCTGGAATGCATGAAGGCCACGGGCAAAAGCATGCCTGTCATTCTCATGGAAAATGAGACGGCCTTGACCGGCATGC
The DNA here is from genome assembly GCF_011039095.1 of Desulfovibrio sp. ZJ200. Classification (NCBI taxonomy): domain Bacteria; kingdom Pseudomonadati; phylum Thermodesulfobacteriota; class Desulfovibrionia; order Desulfovibrionales; family Desulfovibrionaceae; genus Desulfovibrio; species Desulfovibrio sp. ZJ200. The sequence continues at coordinate 1,499 of NZ_JAAKEH010000088.1, forward strand.
ATCCTGATGATGTCCGCCAAGGGTTGTTGCGTTTTGTGAACGCCATGACCGCTTCGGTGGAAAACGGCCTGGCCCGCTCCGGTCAGCTCAAGGGACCGTACAAGGTGGAACGCCGCGCCAACGGCATGTTCAAGGCGGCGGAAGGCATGGGGGGAGCGGACGCGTTTCTGGCCCGCCTCAGCGCATATGCCCATGCCGCCGCCGAGGAAAATTCCGATGGACATCCCATCGTCACAGCCCCCACGGCCGGTTCCGCAGGCGTTATGCCCGCTGTGGTTTATGCGCTGGAGCATGAGCGCAACCTGAAGGGGGAACAGCTTGTGAACGGAATGCTGGTTGCCTCTTTTGTGGGGATGCTGGCCAAGCGCCATGCCAGCATTGCCGGAGCGGATGTGGGCTGTCAGGGAGAAATCGGCGTGGCCTCCTCCATGGCGGCAGCCCTTGCCGCCCATGTGCTGGACGGCAGTGCCGAACTGGTGGAAAACGCGGCGGAACTGGCTCTGGAACACCATTTGGGCATGACCTGCGATCCTGTGGGGGGCTATGTGCAGATTCCCTGCATTTCCCGTTGCGCCATGGGAGCTGTCAAAGCCTGGAACGCCCGAGTCATGGCCCGATCCGGCCAGGGAACCTGGCATCCCGTAGGGCTGGATCTGACCATTCGCGCCATGAACGCCACGGGGAGGGATATGGACCCGCGTTACCGTGAGACCGCCAAGGGCGGGCTGGCTCTGTTTTACACCGGGACTTGCTGATGACAATTCAATCAAGGAGAACAGGGATGAAAGACAAAACCACGTCCTCGCTACTTTCGTCGGCGTTGCCCCGATACATGATCCGAATTCTGGCCATATTCCTGACCGCGACGCTGCTGCGGGGCACCGCATCAGCGGAACCCCTTCGCCTGCCTCCCATGCCCAAAAACGCGGCCTGCACCACCACCATCGTAACGCCGGGGGCCTCGTCCGACGGCAGTATGCTGGTAAGCCATTCCGACGACAATGATCTGGGCGACCAGAGCATTGTTTTTGTCCCCGCCCGCGACTGGCCCGAGGGCAGCCTGCGCCCGGTATACGCCAGCGCTGTAGCCGTGGGGGACCAGCCTCAATTCAACGCCTTCCTCGTCCCGCGTCTGGTGGACAAGAACCGCGCTCCTGGTTACGCCAATCCGGGCAATGCGCCATCCATCCCCATCGGTCACATTCCGCAGGCCGTCCACACATACGCCTATATTGACGGCAACTACGGCATCATGAACGAGCATGGCCTGATGTTCGGAGAATGCACTGACGGCGCATTCATCAGCAACGGTCCGGAGCCGGGCAAGCGCATCTTTTACTCGGCGGAATTGTCACGCGTGGCTCTGGAGCGTTGCCGCACGGCCCGCGAAGCCGTCGCCCTCATGGGGCAGCTTATTGAAACGTATGGTTATTACGGCACCGGCGAAACCCTGCCCGTGGCCGATGGAAAGGAAGCCTGGATTATGGAAATGGCCCCGTCGCCGGAAGGGACGGGGGGGCTCTGGGTGGCCCAGCGTGTTCCCGACGGTCATTTCTGGGTAGCGGCCAATGAATTCCGTATCCGCGATCTTGTTCCGGGCAATCCCGACCAGATGTGGGGAAAAAGCCTGATGGGTGTTATAGAGCGGGCTGGCTGGCGTTCTCCCAAGGATGCTTCCCTGCCTGTGGACTGGCTTGTTTCGGTAAGCCATGGCGAATACAATCACCCCTATTATTCCCTGCGCCGCGTGTGGCGCGCCCTTTCCCTGGCCGCGCCCTCGGCCGGGCTGCCCGCCTGGGTGGAAAGCGGCAGCACTCGCGCCTATCCCTTCTCCATCAGACCGGATCGAAAGATGAACGTGGAGGACGTAAAGCGCATCCACCGCGATCATTATGAAGGCACGGAATTTGATCTGACCAAGGGGGTAGCAGCCGGCCCGTTCGGTTCACCGGAACGCTACCTCGGTCCTTACGATCCTCACGGCGATGTGGGCGATCCCAAGGCTGTGCTCAACGGCGCGTGGGAACGGCCCATATCCATGTACTACACAGGCTATGTCTACATCTGCCAATGGAAGCCCCATCTGCCCGCCCCCTTGGCCGGAACTCTCTGGCTGGCCCTGGACCGCCCGGCTGAATCCGTCTTTGTGCCTCTGACCGTGGGACCGCTGCCAAAGGGCTACGAGAAAGGCGACACCCGCGCCTTCTCGCGAGACAGCGCATGGTGGAGCTATAACCTTGTGGGTAACTACGCCCAGCTCAAGTATTCGTATATGATCCGCGACATCCAGGCGCGCGCCGCCTTGAACGAGGCCGAGGGAGTCCGCATTCAGGACACACTGGAAGACGAGCTGGCGGAACTGGCAAGCTCGGCTCCACATCAGGCTGCCGCCCAGCGGAACCAGAGGTTCAATGCGTATGCTGAAGCTGTGCGGGCCGACTGGGGCAAACTTTTCGAATTTCTTGTCGCCAAGTATGCCCAGGGGTTCGTGAATACGCCGGACAAGATGGCCCAAACTGTGGGATACCCGCAGGAGTGGCTGGATAAAACCGATTACTCTCATGGACCGGCGCGCGGCTACGCCAAAGACGGCAAATGAGACAACCGACCCAGGGCATTGCAATCTTGGAAAGTTGCAATGCCCTGACGGCGGTGAAAGCCGGCTCCGCGCCCGAAGTCCCGCCGCTGGCCGAGGGCATCTGCCCCTCTCCCAACAGGGGACAATTTCAAGACGGAGTTGCGCTTACAATGTAATTTATTGCTATGTAGACAAATTTTACAAGAGTCGCATGTGAAATATACGCCTTTCGCTACCGCTTTGCGGTCCGTTTGTCAGAAAGCGTGCAATCCATGTCAGCTCACACCTATGCGGTAGCAGTCAGAGGAAGGTTTACCCATGCGCGAGCGTACACCGTCCCAGGCGGCCCGCATGACCAGACGCAAACGGTCCTTTTGACCGCGGAACATACGCCGGGACAAGGGCAGAGGCAGCGCTACCAGGGCGAGGGGCAGGGCGCGGGCGCGGCGCAGCAGAAAAAAGCGGTTGCGCACGTACAGGTAGTCCGCCGCCGGGGGCAGATCGGGGGCAGCGGTCATGGCCAGCATGGGGGTCAGAGCTCCGGTATTGGGGGCCTTGTGCCGCACCACAGCCCCCGGCGCCCAGTTAGAGCATTTTCTCTTTGAAAATGCTCTGCTGACGCGAAAGCGGCAGCCGCCGCAACGCGGCGTACATTCAGGCGAAAACCGCGTTTTTCGCCTGAATGCCACCTTTGACTTTCATAAAAAGTCAA
>NZ_JAAKEH010000089.1:0-4647 GCF_011039095.1 Desulfovibrio sp. ZJ200
AAGTCCGGTCTTGTGTTTGATGACGCTTTGGTTGAAACTTTGCATCGGGAACTCCTTGGGCATGACGCCCGGTTGATGGGTTGCTTACACTTCCATCAAAACGGAGTTCCCTTTCCTTTTCAAGGGGTACTGTCAGATCAAGTCGAAACTAGAGCACTTTATAATTCGCGAAAAAAGGAAGTCTGCCGACTTAACTATTTCTGGTTTATTCGACCATATCCACATATCAAGCTCACGCGAATAATCGAGCTTGTTTTTCATATAGACCTCACATAAAAGGCCAGTCTGCTAAGTTTTGCAGACTGGCCGATGTTTAACGAAAAATAGTTGATGACCAAATATTAGTTATTCCGAAAATATTTAGAGCAGTGAGAATTAACCAATACTAGTATTGGAGTAAATAACTGGCTCCTTGATTAAACTCTCAGCAGGAATACCAAAGCGCCCATGAAGATTGCGTATCATCTTCAAGGTAAGCGGACGCCGATAATTCAGAACCTCATAAACCCGGTTCTTACGTCCGATGGCAGGCTCCAAGTCCATCCCGGTTCCAGTATCCCTTCCTTGAGGAATCCTGGGGCTTGTTGGCACGTCCCCTTGCAGGCACGGTTCGGCAATTATATTTTTGTAACTACAAATATTGACAGCCTACTTTTTTGTAGTTACATATATCCATGCAATACGAATGGGATGAAAAAAAGCGCACGAGCAATCTGGAAAAACACGGTGAAGACTTCGCTGATGTGGTCCTGCTTGACTGGAGCCGCGCCCGGATAGAGCCGGACATACGCCATGACTATGGTGAACTCCGATATGCCGCCTTCGTCCCGCGCGATGATAACCGCCTTATGTGCCTTGTGTTCACTCCCCGGAGCCGGAGGATGCGCATCATCAGCTACAGAAAGGCAAACAGCCGGGAGAGAAAAAAATATGAGACGCTATGATGAAAACGGCAGGAAAATGGTCATCTACGCCACTGAAGAGCTTGCGGCGCTCCAGCGTCTCCCGGGAGCCGGTCGGGAAATGACCGACGCTGAAATCACGACCGCGGCCCTGGCCGATCCCGACACTGTGCCGCCGTCCGCAAGCGATACGTCTTTTACCGGAAAGACCGGGCGTGAGGCGCTTGCTGAGCTGTTCCCCCCGGAAACCGTGGAGGATTTGTTGACGCCCCGGCGTGGGCGTCCGAAAGCGGAACGCCCGAAGATTCAGTTCACCGCCAGATTCGATGCCGATATCGTGGAACATTTTCGCAGCACCGGCAAAGGCTGGCAGGTACGGATGGAAGAGGTCCTGCGCAAGGCCATCGCTATGGGCCTGTGATCTCCCTATTCGCGAAAAAAGGAAGTCTGCCGACTTAACTATTTCTGGTTTATTCGACCATATCCACATATCAAGCTCACGCGAATAATCGAGCTTGTTTTTCATATAGACCTCACGTAAAAGGCCAGTCTGCTAAGTTTTGCAGACTGGCCGATGTTTAACGAAAAATAGTTGATGACTAAATATTAGTTATTCCGAAAATATTTAGAGCAGTGAGAATTAACCAATACTAGTATTGGAGTAAATAACTGGCTCCTTGATTAAACTCTCAGCAGGAATACCAAATCGCCCATGAAGATTGCGTATCATCTTCAAGGTAAGCGGACGCCGATAATTCAGAACCTCATAAACCCGGTTCTTACGTCCGATGGCAGGCTCTAAATCCTTGGGCGTCATATTATTCTGCTCCATATAAAACTTGATAGCCTCTACCGGGTCTGGCAAATCCATGGGGTAGTTCTTTCGCTCATAGGCTTCTACGAGAGTGACAAGAATATCCAGCGTGTCGCCTTCAGGAGTATTTTCCTGAGCGCCCATTAAAGTCTCTATTTGTCGTAGGGCATCCCGGTAATCATCTTCGTTCCGAATAGGGTTGATATTCATGAAGCCACCTCATATGGTCTGTGGGTCAATGGCATCATACTGCTCATGGGTTCCGATAAAACGAATATATACGACCCGATAGGGATAATTTATCCAGACTACCAAGCGGTATTTGTTCCCGGCGATATTGAAAATCACTCTGCCATCCTGCAAAATACTCGCGCTTCGCAGCTCTTCTTTGATGTCCGCAGGGGATGCCCAATCCGCGTTTAGCGCAAACCTGTGCCATGCCAAAAGAGGTTCTTTGGCATCTGCATAGCAGGGAATTTCCCAAAAGGCTTTGAGCGTGGAAAGCGCTATAATCCGCATTGGTTAAGAATAGTCCCATTTGGGGACTAAGGCAAGTGACAGAGCCAGGACATACCTGACCAATGACGGATAAAGGCGCGTTGGCAAGCATCCGAAAATGGCTTGAAAGCAACGGAGTACGGCCATGAAAAACGTAATGGATTTCCCCGGTGGGTATCAGGCCGTTATTTCTTATGACCCTGAGATTGAGATGTTCCGGGGTGAGTTCGCAGGACTGAACGGGGGCGCTGATTTCTACGCCAAAGATGCCGACTCCCTCAAGCGCGAAGGGCAGACATCCCTGGACGTGTTCCTGAGAATGTGCGCTGAAGATGGTGTCTCCCCCAAAGACACTTGGGAAATTTGCCTTACGGCTTGACCCGGAACTTTACAGACAAGCCAGTGTTGCTGCTGCGGCTACAGGGCAGTCATTAAATACCTTCATCGCTAACGCGGTAAAACAAGCCGTTAGCGTAAACGGATAAATCCGATACTCAGAATCAGATTCATCTGTGTTCCTCACCATAACAGGCCAGTCTGCAAATTTAGCAGACTGGCCGATGTTTAACGAAAAAATATATTCACTTTTTGAATGGCTTATTCTCCAAACATTATTTGAAGAATAGACAGCACTTCCTTGGCCTTATCCGGAGGTAAGGAGCAGACCCTTTTCGTGAGCCGCAGCTTGTCCAAGGCGCGTATCTGATCCAGAGCAATTTGTCCCGGCACTTCACTCACGACTGTATTCACGCGGAAGGGATAAGGCCTGATGGTGGAAGTGAGCGGCGCGACAAGCACCGTCCCCAGATGACGATTGAGTTCATCGGGGGAAACGATAACGACCGGGCGCGTTTTCTTGATTTCATGCCCTATGGTCGGGTCAAGATTGGCCCACCATATTTCGAAGCGGCTTATGGCTTTTGGGGCCATGTCCATTCCGAAGTGTCAAAGCCTGATTCCACCTGATTGAACTCCTGAAATGCTCCCGCATCGGCAACTGGCTGCCCAGGGGATGCAAGGAGCGCATCTTCCCACCTGGAACGCTCATTCTTGGCAGGAGACAGCAGGATTCCTGCATCCGTCACGGTCAGGCTCACCATGTCGCCAAAGCCACATTGAGCAATCAGAGCCTTGGGTAAACGGATTCCGCGTGAATTGCCGATGGGTACCAGAGGAACGTCCATTTCTTACCTCGTGGATACAACGTAATTATTTATTAGGCCTGTGTCAATTCTTCTGCCGCAGGCGCGCAATCTGTGCTGGCGGCGTTACATGCTTCCCGGCTGCTATTTTAGGGCTCCCGGTAATCGGCTTGATGGTCAGGGTGATTTTCCTGTCGCCAATGTGAGCGTATGCCGCGCATGTCTTTCCCAAAAACTCTTTCTCAGCGAGCAATTCCCGGATATTCAATGAACCGTTCGCGTCAATTTCTGTGGGCTTTCGTGTCAGCCTGGGGCGAAGGAGCATCCCGGCAAAGGGCACGTTTTTGATGCCCATTTCCGCCATCACGTCAAATACAAGGCTTTGAAGCGGCCGCTTTCTCCAACCTGGCAATTTGGCCCGGAGTTCCTTGAAATCAATGGAATCAAGGATACCCTGACGAATAATTTCCTTGGCATCCGAAAAATTTAATTTGGTCATTTGTGACCTCCAAAAAAGTAAAATTGTCCATCATCTGATGGCTCATTATCAAGTTAGGCTTTGAACAGTTGGAAATTGTCCTGAGTGTTGGTATTTTTAGGACTTGAAGAAGAAATTTGCGCTGGCGAAGGGCAATTTACTGGCAATCGCCGCTTATGGCGACAAGAACAGCCACCAACGGTGAAAGACTCATTGTGGATACAGAGGTGGAACCTCTTAAATTTTCCGAATAAACCGCGCGGGGTTTCCGGCCACTATGGTATCTGGCTCCACATCATGCGTGACAACACTCGCAGCGCCTACGACCGCATTTTCCCCAATGGTAACTCCTGCAAGAATTGTGGCTCCAGCGCCAATCCATGCTCGTGCGCCAATATGGACGGGTTTGCATGTGATGACCTGTCGCTCCACCAAATCATGATTATTGCTTAAAAGCTGCACATTAGCTGCCAGCATTGCATTGTCACCAATGAAGATTCCACCTGCCGCCATCATCAGGCAGCCGTTCATGACAACGACATTTTTACCAATCTGCACCATGTGCGGCCTGATTGCCGTGAGGGGAGCAAATACCACACTCCCTTCTCCCATTGTCGGAAAAATCTCATGCATCAGGGCCGAGTATTCCGGCGTTTCCGGCATTGTATGATTGAACCGGAACACAAGCTGCGCGTGACGCCTCGCAAGCTCAAGTTCTTCCTCTGTCTGGCGGGTCACATCAATACGGATTTCATCCATATCCTTATCCTCTGATTAGAGCATTTTGCTTTTGAAATTATTCAATTTCAAAAG
>NZ_JAAKEH010000090.1:0-4520 GCF_011039095.1 Desulfovibrio sp. ZJ200
TAGAGCATTTTGCTTTTGAAATTATTCAATTTCAAAAGCGGCGCTGCCATCATTTCGCGTCCAGAACGCGGTCTGGACGCTCATTCGGCGCGGGCGTCCGCTCCCGCGGCCGCCAGAGCGTTTAGCTAATTTTATTAGCAAAACGCTCTAAGAGCCTATTCCGTGCGCCATATTCAAAAAAAAGCCGCTCCCCAACGGAGAGCGGCAAAAAGTCCGGCGTGCGGCGAAAAGCTAGGAATTGGCGGCCTTGAGCAGATCTTCAACCATGGAAAGGCTCGGCGTCGCGCCGGCTTCCAGGCCGCAGAGGCCGCGCACGGCCAGCATGAGCATATCGAACTGAAGGGCCATTTCCGTGACGCCGTTATCAATGATGCAAGTGTCGCCGCGCACGGAAAGCCTGTAGGCGTGGCGGCTGCGATCCTGCCCGCTGGAACGCACGATATAATAAACCTGCTCATTATTTTCAGTGACATAAAGTTTTTGACGGGTGAGCATGCCGTGCTCCTCGTCATACCAGGAGCACTCCGAAAACAGACGACCGCGAAATTGAAGATCGCTGCCGTTGTCATGTTTCAGACAAATCTCTTCCATCGTTTTCTGCACGTCCATTCCTTCCTCCACACCCTCTGGCATATCCTTTCCTGAGGCAGGCTAGCACTGCAGGCGAAGGATTGTCAATAATCGCAGCAAGCAAACAACAAAATCGCATCCTTGATTCTGATTTTTTCCCAATCATCTGTGAATGCGGAAGAAAAAATGCGCAAACTCTAGAAATAGTCTTGCGGTTCCTGAAAAAAATTCACGAGGAAGTCTTTTATTGTTGCCTGCGGCCCAAAGTCGCCTCTTACGCAAAGGCAGGGCGTGCCCCGACCGGAAAGGTGCTTTTGCCAAGGCTGCTGCCGTGCGGACAGCCTGAGCGGGAAAGCCCGGTCCCGGCTGCTTCGCATTGCGGTTGTCAGGTCAAAACCTTTTATGTCGTGCCTGAGATACAGGAAAAACTCTTTTTTTCAAGATTGTTACGTTCGTTGCGTTCGCTTGCGGAAGGCGTGGCCTGCCGCGCATCCTGGAGGGCAAAGCGCGCATAGCAGCGGGCCACGGGTGATGCAGGGTCCATGTGCGCAAGAAATTTCCCGTAAGGTCGGGCCGCGTCTTCAGCCAGCGCGGCGCGCCGCGCCGCTTCAGGAGCCCGCGCGGCAAGCGCGGCTCCCCCCTCCTCGCCGTGGGCCGCGGCCCCTGCCAGCACTGTTTTGCCCAATGTCAGGGAAACCTTCACGCCGCTGAAAAACGGACACTCCATAAAGGCATTGACCCGTTCCAGAATCTCGCCGCTCAAAAGGTGCAGCTCCTGGACAAGCATGGCGTCTTCCGCGCCGATCAGGAGCAGATCCTTATGATGGCCCAAGGGCAGAGCCAGCGGGGCCAGCTCCGGGCCCATGACCATGCTCCAGTTCTGCCAGAGCCGACAGAGCCGCGCCCGCTCCGGGCCGCCGCCCAGGGCTTCCAGCACCGAGGCCAGCACCCTGCCGGCCGTGGTGGGCTGGGAAGTTTTTTGCCGCTTGCGCGTTTGTCGCAAGGCCATGTCTTCCTCTCTTTACTTCGCTCCCCGAAGCCCGCGGCTTCGGGCGATGCCGGGGCATCGCCGCCAGGGCTGGCGCATTTTCTGCGGCAGCCCTGACCGGTCCGCAGGAAGTTCTTGACTATATCCGGATAAGCTGATATTTGTATCAACATACATTGATTTAGTCAGGACAACACGGACGCGGCATGACGATTCTTCATTTCAAAGCCCTTTCCGATGAAACCCGGCTGCGGCTTGTGCACATTTTGCTGCATTATGAGCTCTCGGTCAACGAGCTGGTGCGCATTCTGGGCATGGGCCAGTCAAGGGTTTCCAGGCATCTGAAAATTCTCACTGAAGCCGGGCTGCTCACCTCGCGCCGGGACGGGCTGTGGGTTTTTTACGCCGCGCCGCGCGCCGGAGAGGAACGCGATTTTCTGCGCGCCGTGCTGCCTTTTGTGCATGCCGATGCCGCCATGCAGGCCGATCTGGGCATGGCCGCCCAGATTCTTGAGGAACGCGCCCGCAAAACCCGCCAGTTTTTCAATGCCATTGCCGAAGACTGGGACGAACTCAACCGCGAGGTGCTCGGCGCGTTCGATCTGCCCGCGGCTGTCTGCGCGGCCGTGCCTCAGGGCTGCGGCACGGCCGTGGACCTGGGCTGCGGCACCGGCGCTGTGCTCAGCCGCCTGCTGCCCCTGGCCCGGGGCGTGATCGGCGTGGACGGCTCGGCCCGTATGCTGGAACTCTGCCGCCGCCGTTTCAATCCGGACGAGCCCGCGGCCGGGCGCGTCTCCCTGCGCATAGGCGAGCTGGATCATCTGCCCCTGCGCGATGGCGAGGCGGACTTTGCCTGCATCAATCTGGTGCTGCATCACTTGTCCGAGCCGGTGGCGGCCCTGCGCGAGATCCGGCGGATTCTGGCCCCGGGCGGCCGCCTTTTTGTGGCGGACTTTCTGCGCCACAACGACGAAACCATGCGCAGCCGCTATGGCGATCGCTGGCTTGGCTTCAAGGAAAGCGATCTTGCCGACGGCCTGAGCCGTGCGGGCTTTACGCGGATCGGCCGTCAACGGCACGCCGTGGGCCGGGGGCTGGAGCTTGTGCTGTTCAGTGCCGAAGCGTGCTGACGCAGAAAAAACAACACTTGCAAGGAGACGATCATGACCAAAGCACTGGATTTGAGCCTGCCGCATAAAGTGGCGGATCTCAGCCTGGCCGACTTCGGCAGGAAGGAAATGCAGCTTTCCGAGCGGGAAATGCCCGGCCTCATGGAGTGCATCAAAAAATACGGCCCTGAAAAGCCCCTCAAGGGGCTCAAGGTCATGGGCTCCCTGCACATGACCATTCAAACGGCCATGCTGATCAAAACCCTGCACGCCCTGGGCGCGGACATCCGCTGGGCCTCATGCAATATCTTTTCCACGCAGGATCACGCGGCCGCGGCCGTTGCCGAGCTGGGGCTGGCCAAAGTCTTTGCCTGGAAAGGCGAGACCCTTGAGGATTACTGGTGGTGCACGGAAATGGCCCTGACCTGGCCCGACGGCACGGGCCCGGATCTGATCGTGGACGACGGCGGCGACGCCACGCTGCTGATCCACAAAGGCGTGGAAGCCGAGGACAATCCCGGCATCCTCACACAAAAGGCCGAAAGCAGGGAGTTTCAGTGCGTGCTTGACCGCCTGGCCCTGCGCCTCAAGGAAGATCCGCGGCACTGGCACAAGGTGGCCGCAAAGATCAAAGGCGTTTCCGAAGAGACCACCACCGGCGTGCATCGTCTTTACCAGCTGGAAAAGGAGGGCAAACTGCTCTTCCCGGCCATCAACGTCAACGACTCGGTGACCAAATCCAAGTTTGACAATCTCTACGGCTGCCGCGAATCCCTGGCCGACGGCATCAAGCGCGCCACGGACATCATGGTGGCCGGCAAGGTGGTCGTGGTCTGCGGCTACGGGGACGTGGGCAAGGGCTGCGCCCAGTCCATGCGCGGCTTTGGCGCGCGCGTGCTGGTCACCGAGATCGACCCGATCTGCGCGCTCCAGGCCGCAATGGAAGGCTATGAAGTGACCACGGTGGAAGACGCACTGCCCCTGGGCGACATTTATGTGACCTGCACCGGCAATTACCATGTGATCACCGGCGCGCACATGGAAGGCATGAAGGACGAGGCCATTGTCTGCAATATCGGCCACTTTGACAATGAAATAGACATGACCTACCTGGAGAGCACGCCCGGCGTGAGCAAGCTGAACATCAAGCCCCAGGTGGACAAATGGACCCTCAAGTCCGGCCGGAGCATCGTGGTTCTGGCCGAAGGCCGTCTGGTCAACCTGGGCTGCGCCACGGGGCATGCCAGCTTTGTGATGTCCAACAGCTTTACCAACCAGACCCTGGCCCAGATCAAACTGTCCAGGGAAGCCCTGGAAACCAAAGTTTATACCCTGCCCAAGGAACTGGATGAAGAAGTGGCCCGCCTGCATCTTGGCCGGCTGGGAGCCAAGCTGACAAAACTCAGCCCGGAGCAGGCCGCCTATATCGGCGTGCCGGTGGAAGGCCCGTACAAAAGCGCCATGTACAGGTATTGATTTCGTTTGCTGGCAAGCGTTTTTTCCAGCCCTGCAAACGTGCGTCGCATGTTTGCAGGGCTGTTTTTTAGAGGGATTCACCTTTGAGATGGCTTTCTTAGAGCAATTTGACTTTTATTTTATTTAAAAATCGTTTAGATTGCAGAGATGAAATTTGCATCTGAAGAAATCCGAACCAAGGCTGTTCATGCGTATCTTGATGGAAAAGCAACAGCCAGGCAATTGGCAGATATTTTAGGTTATACCCCGGCTAGCATCTGCAATTGGGTCAGAGCTTACCGTGAAAACCAACGATTATCAGCCAAACCCAATGGCCATCGCCCAAGTTGTTTCTCATGCGAGGAGATTCGGGAATTGCAAGCCCTTCTTGATAAAAA
>NZ_JAAKEH010000091.1:0-4517 GCF_011039095.1 Desulfovibrio sp. ZJ200
CGCGTTTTTCGCCTGAATGCCACCTTTGACTTTTAGAAAAAGTCAAAGGTAATCTGCTCTAGAGCGTTTATTGGGTTTCATCAGCAGAACCCTCTAATTCCTGCAGGTGGCGGCGGGCAAAGTCCAGGGAGGGATCAATCTCCAGCGCGGCCTGCAAGTGCCGCGCGGCTTCCTCTTTTTGCCCCAGGAATTTATGGCAGAGGCCCAGATTGGCCAGATCCAGGGCTGAGCCTTTATCCACTTTGAGCACAGCCGAAAAGGCCTCGGCCGCCTCGGCGTAGCGCCCGGTCTTGAAGCGCGCCACGCCCAGCAGATTGCCGTATTCTTTCATTTCAGGGCAGAGTGCGACGGCATGGGCCAGGGCGGGCAACGCTTCCTGCCAGCGCTCTTGCAGGGTATCGACATAGCCGGCGTAAAAAGCGGCCAGAGCCGCTGAGTCGGCATCGGGTTGCAAGGGCAGGGCCGTGTTGAACAGCTCGCGCGCGGCGTCCCACTGTTGGGCCCGCAAGGCCAGCATGCCCCGGAAAAAGGGCAGAAAATGCGCCTGCGGGTAACATTCTTCCAGGACGTTCAGGCCGGCTGCGGCTTCCCTGGCATCCGCCTCTTCAGCCAGTTTTCGGCCCACGAAAAGTCCCAGGCTCTGGTTGCGGTCCCGTTCCCGGAAGGCCAGGCCGGGAGCCATGCAATAATGGGCCGGTATGCCCAGACGCGGATGCGTGGTTTCCACGGCATAGACTTCCAGAGGCGCAAGGCCGCGCAGGGCGGCCTGCAACTCGCGGCAGATATCCTCGTCTTCCACGCCGGGCAGATCCGTCAGCGCTGTTTTCGGCCCGTCCAGAAGCCAGGAAGTTTCTTCCAGGCGGCTGAACTTGGGAAGCCCGGAGGCCTCGTAACAGGCATTGGTGCAGAAATCCCCGGCCAACTGGGCCACTTCGGTGACAGCGCGGATGGCGGCTTTGGCCGGAGAGGAGGCCGTGCCCGCGGTAAAGACGATTTCCGAGCTTTGAGGGAAGGTGCCCGGGTCCCAGGCCAGAGCCGCCACTGTGGGCAGGGGCATGCCCAGGGAAAAATCCTTGAGAATCAGCCGGATGCCTTCACGTTCAAATGCCCGCAGCAAATCCCCCAGCGCGGGGTCCGCCACGCTTGCCGTGTCAATGGTCGGCGTGCGCAGGCGCTCGCGATCCACCCGGCAGCACACATGCCGCTCAACCAGTTCGCTCAAACCCTGCAAAAGCGATTCTTCCGCGCTGTTGCCCGCCGAGGTGCCGTTGAACTCGCTGAGCAGCTTGAACCAGTCCAGGGGCAGCCATACGGTGCGACCGCTTTGCAGGTGGGTGGCCGGATAAAAAAGCCAGGACGCGAGGTCGAGCACCCGCCGGGCCTGTGGCAGGCCAAGCGGATCGTCCACCGAGCGCAGCATGGCCTCCAGGGGCAGCAGAGCCTTGCCGAAGCGGGCCTCGGCCTGGCTCCAGGTGGCGCGGATCATATGCGGCCGCTCCTGCCAGAAGCTGAAAAACGCAAAGCGCTCCATCAGCTCCATGAGCGCCGAGGCCTGGGCCTGTTCCGGCGAGGAGCCCTTGCCCATCTGTTTGCGGGTGGGCATGATCGCGCGCGCGTCCGCGCCGCAAACGCTCAGATAGACGGGAATGCCCAGCCGTCCCGCATCCACGCGGCGGGTTTGCGCCAGAATGTCCAGATCCGCGGCTGCCAGCCGTTGTTGCACACGGCTGATGGTTTGCGCCGGGCTGACGGCTTTGTCCAGATCCCTGGTGTACGCTTTGGGACAGGACTGGAGGCGAATTTTCGGCGTATTCCGGCTCATGGACGCTCCAGGATCAAAACAGTGTACAGGCGGCGTTGCTCCCGGCCTTCCTCATCCCGGCTTTTGACGCCCACGCGGCCTTCCGTGATCTTGAAGGATTTGGCCGCCAGTTTGGCGAAATGCGGTTTGGCGCGGGCCATGTCCGTGCAGAACAGAGCCTTGCCGCCGGGGGCCAGGTGACGGGCCGTGAACTTCAGCAAAGGCCCGTGAAGCTCATCCAGGTAAAGAATCTCGGAAGCGGCGATCCGATCAAAGCCCGGGCTGAAGCGCGGGTCCCTGCCGGGCGCGGTCACATCCACATGGCAGACGTCCACGCGATCCTCCAGATGATTGCGCAACACATTGGCCCTGGCAAAACGCAGCGCGTCTTCCTGCACATCGCTGAGAACAATGCGCGAAAATCCGTAGCGCGCGGCGATCAGGCTCAAAATGCCGCAGCCCGCTCCCAGCTCCAGCAGGGTTTTCCCCTCCGGCTCATAGTTGCGCAGCAGTCGACCGAGCACGAAAGAAGCGGGCCAGACTTTGGCCCAGAGCGGCAAATCCTTAAGCGGATTGCGCATGGCGCGTGTATGCAGCAGCTTGTCCAAATGCGCCTGCATATTGTGGATGGTCAGAACCTGCAACGTGTCGCCATCCACCTGCAAGGGCTCGAAATCCACGTCAAAGGTGCGCCGGATAGCGGCGAGAAGTGTGTCGAGATCTTCCGTCTGCGCCATGGTGCTTCCTTAAAAAAGCCGGAATATGTCGTGCAGTTGAATTTTTATTCATACCCGGGTTTTCAAGGCAGATCAATGCTTCATTTTCTTGTGGGGCAGCAATTTCAGGGCCTTTCGCTTTTTGCGCCGCCCCTGCGCGTTACCCCGCGGCTTTGCGCCGTTCTTGTCTTCAGGGGAGACGGCGCGTACTCTCTCCCGGGTACGGCAAAACTCTCTGATGTGCTGCAAGCAGGCCGATCCGGCTTTCCCCCGAATCGGACGCCCCTGCCCCGCAGCCGGAGGATGTGTACTTTTTTCAGGCTTACACTGTACTGGATAAGGAAGGAGCAGGGCGGATGAAAAATACATTGCGCCTGGATATTCTGGCGCGGGAAGAAGATATCGACAGGATCACCGGCGTACTGACCTTGTGCGTTACGTTCGGCTGGGAAGAGGAAAGCCTGCCCACCGGCGAAACGCGATTTCGCGTTCATTGCGATCAGCCCGGTTTTATGCGGGATTTGCAGAGCAGGATCATGGGCTGCGCGCCTGAGGCCCAATGCCTGCTGGAAGAGCTGGAAGAACAGGATTGGCTGGCAGCCTGGCGGCAATTCTTCACGCCGGTATGCTGCGGATCGCGCTTTGTGGTCTTGCCACCGTGGCTGGCTCAAAGCCCGGATTTTCCAGGCCGCACGCATCTGCTCATTGAACCCAAAAGCGCTTTTGGCACCGGGCATCACGCTACCACGGCGCTTTGCCTGAAGGTGCTGAGCGATCTCCTGGATCAGGGGCGCTTGCTGCCTGGGCAAAGTTTTCTGGATCTGGGCACCGGCTCCGGCGTGCTGGGCATTGCCTGCTGCAAAAGCGGTCTTGCCGGTCTGGGCCTGGATATTGATCCCCTGGCCGTGGACAATGCCCTGGAAAACCGCGTGCTGAATGCCGCCGACGGCTTTGAGCCGAGCCTTGGAAGCATGGAGGCTGTCGTCGGGCGGACTTTTGATCTGGTAGTGGCCAATATTCTGGCCCGGCCCCTCATTGAGCTTGCGCCGGCCATTGCCGCAGCCTGCAAAGCGGGCGGCAGCCTGATTCTTTCCGGCCTGCTGGAGATTCAGGCGGACGGGGTGGAAGCCGCCTACCAGGCCCAGGGCTTGCCGGTTGCGCGCCGTGCCCGCCAGGGCGAATGGTGCGCCCTGGTCTGGCAGCAGCTGTGAAACAGGCGCAGGCTGCGGGCAAAGCTCGCCACCAGTCTTGCTCTTGTCAGGAATCATTGTTGACAAATAATGCCCGCTGAGGCAGGCTGAGTAAAAATTTGCATAAGTAGAAGGAGTTTCAGATATGAATACTGTCACATTTCAGGGCAAGCCGCTGCATCTTGAAGGCAGGCAGCCCGACGAGGGGCGCAAAGCCCCTGACTTCACTGCGGCCGCCAATGATTTAAGCCCGCGCGGACTCAAAGACTATGCCGGAAAGGTGCTTGTGCTGCTCAGTGTGCCTTCTCTGGACACGCCGGTGTGCGACATGGAGGTGCGCCGTTTCAACACCGAGGCCGCCAGGCTTTCCGATAAGGTGCGCATTGTGGCTGTGAGTTGCGATCTGCCTTTTGCCCAGGCCCGCTGGTGCGGCGCAGCCGGAGTCCAGGCCGTGGAAACGCTTTCCGATTACAAAGACACGGAGTTCGGCAAAAACTACGGCGTGCTGATCGAAGAATTGCGTCTGCTGGCCCGCGCCATCTTCGTGGTGGGGCCTGACGGAACGCTGGCTTACAGCCAGGTTGTTCCGGAAGTGACTGACGAGCCTGATTATGACGCGGCCCTGGCTGCCGTCAAAAAACTGGTGTAGATCCGGCCTGCCTGGTTCCCTTGCCGATTGTTTTGCCGTTGCACGGCAAAACAATCGGCATTTTACGATAGAGCATTTTCACTTTGAAAATGCTCTGCTGACGCGAAAGCGGCAGCCGCCGCAACGCGGCGTACATTCAGGCGAAAACCGCGTTTTTCGCC
>NZ_JAAKEH010000092.1:0-4391 GCF_011039095.1 Desulfovibrio sp. ZJ200
TTGAAAATGCTCTGCTGACGCGAAAGCGGCAGCCGCCGCAACGCGGCGTACATTCAGGCGAAAACCGCGTTTTTCGCCTGAATGCCACCTTTGACTTTCATAAAAAGTCAAAGGTAATCTGCTCTAGAGCATTTTCACTTTGAAAATGCTCTGCTGACGCGAAAGCGGCAGCCGCCGCAACGCGGCGTACATTCAGGCGAAAACCGCGTTTTCCGCCTGAATGCCACCTTTGACTTTCATAAAAAGTCAAAGGTAATCTGCTCTAAGTCGGAATCCGGCCTTGCGGGCGCGCAATCCGTATTCCACATCTTCATAAGAGAGTGTTAGCTTTTGAATGTTTTCGCCACTTCCGAGCCGCATGGAATCTGGCTTTGGCAGGAAACAAACATTACTTTGGCAATACCCTCCTCTTTTTTTCGTTGGATTTCTCTCTGCGGGTGAAGAGAAAAAGCCTGTGTTGCCGATAAGCGCACAGAACATGGCAGGGTTGTGGCACACCACCTGGGGCGAGGGCGTGTCTGCCTGGATAGGATAATCCGAACGCACAAGATAGTGGCTGGGCTTGTCGTCTGCTCCCGTGCCGTGTGGAAAATTTTCATCAGTATGACCCTCCTCCGGCTCATCCACCAATGATGCACATGATGCAAACTCAGCAACATGCCGCTCAATGCCACCACCTCCGTCAATGCCTTCACGGCTTCAGTCGTCCGTAGGTTCTCTTTCGCAGCGTTTCGCAAGCGGATGTCGAGGCAGGTTTGGTGGAAGATGTCATGCTCGTCCGTGCACACGCGCACGATGACGGCAATGTTGCGGATCAGTTTGGCGCACTTCACCGTTTTTCCTGCCTTTGGGCTTTTCGGGGTTCGAAGGGGCAACGCCCCTCGCCAGCCGTGAGGCTATACGCGCAGCGTAGAGACGAAACGTAAGCTGGCCCTCGGAGACAAGGCCGGACGAATGAGCAGGCATCCGTGCGAAAACAGAGACGCATGATGCGGGCATCGGGATCGGTGCAGGTGCGTATCTGGCGGGAAACTGGATCGCATCCGACGCGTCGCGGATAGGTATGACAGCGACATCGGGCAAACACCCCGCTCACGGGAAAGCGGTATGCGGCGAAAGTCTGGGCATCATGCGGCAGCCGTCCGATCTGTATTTGGCACACAGCATGATCGGCATGGTGCGCGTGGCGGCGTGGACATCTGGACGTTTGTCCGGCGGTGACAGCGCAT
The DNA here is from genome assembly GCF_011039095.1 of Desulfovibrio sp. ZJ200. NCBI lineage: Bacteria > Pseudomonadati > Thermodesulfobacteriota > Desulfovibrionia > Desulfovibrionales > Desulfovibrionaceae > Desulfovibrio > Desulfovibrio sp. ZJ200. Next base: position 1,230 of record NZ_JAAKEH010000092.1, read on the forward strand.
GTATGGGGAGAACACTACGGAGTATGAGCCGGGACGGGATTGTGTGTATCGCGCCCACCGCGTGTCGGTATGGAGACAAACCATGAGAAACGAGAATCTCTTTGGGGTGTCGCTGTCTTTGCGTCTCTGGGTTGCGAGCCTCCTGTGTGCATGGTGAGAAAGTGCAATCTTCGTGGAATATGTGAGATTGCCATTTCCCACCGGGATGGATTATTCGTCGCAAAGAGAGCGACGTCAGCATGTCCAGCGTGCCCGAATGCGTGTCTTGGCTTGAGCTTCGAAGACCAGGCAAAATGCTCTGCAAAAAATGAATCAGGCGCTGGAAGTCGGCCCGGAAGGTATGGCACGTGTATGGGAAATGAAAATGCCGGGAGGCGACCCGCCCGGCATGGGGAGGTTGGCTGATGAAGGGCGATAGAGTCCTCTGAAAGCCAGAAAGAATGTTGGTAGTAGAGTTGGTAGAAAAATGCGTAAAATATTTTTCTACCAACTATTCCAGATTGTTATAGCATTAGTGCAGCTTTTGATTGAAAATATCCATTTTCAATCAAAGAATGCTCTAAAAGGCGTAATTCAGTTCCTCAAAATAGGCCCTGGGATGGGCGCAGGCCGGGCAGACCTCCGGCGCATGGTCGCCTTCCACCAGGCAGCCGCACTTCAGGCAACGCCAGATCGTGGGCTTGGGGCGGCAGAACATGCGGCCTTCCCGGATCAGCGCGGCCAGTTCCAGAAATCGCTTTTCATGAAAGGCTTCGGCCACCGCGATATTGCGCATGACCGCGGCGATTTCGGAGAAGCCCTCCCTGGCCGCCACATCCGCGAATGACGGGTACATTTCCGTATGCTCGTAGTGCTCGCCCCCGGCCGCTTCCCTCAGATTGGCCTCGCTGCCCGCAATGACCCCTGCCGGGTACGCGGCCCGGATTTCCACCTCGCCGCCCTCAAGATACTTGAAAAGGCGCTTGGCGTGCGTCTTTTCCTGCAATGCGGTCTCGGCAAAAATGTCCGACACCCAGACAAAGCCGTCTTTTTTGGCCTGGGCGGCGTAAAAATCATAACGGTTACGGGCCTGGGACTCGCCGGCGAAGGCGGTCAGAAGATTTTTTTCCGTCTGCGTTCCTTTCAAAGATTTCATAGCTACCTCGCAGGTGAAGCATGTCTGGCATGGTTGCGCAATTCAAAAAATACAGGGAAAAAACAAGGGGATAGACAGTGCTATCCCCCTATGCTTTCTACTGGGCCTTGCGTTATCTGTCAAGGCAGGCGCAGTCTGTCCCCAGAGCATCATATTGCCTTTGAAACGCTCGCTCCGGCGCTTAACGGCGCAAGTAAATTGCGCCTGCGCCTATCTCTGCTGTCGTCATCCGTAAGGCGGCACAGCCGCCAACGGCTGACGCTCGCGGCGGGCATGGCTTCGCCCTGCCAGAGCGTTTAGCTCATTTCATGAGCAAAACGCTCCGGGGCTGCCGCATCGTATGCGGCAGCCCCGGAATGGATACGCCCCGCGCTTTACAGCTCTGGCCGCCTGTGGCAGCCTTGCCACATGCCTGCAAGTATCGCCGCCTTCGGCCCTGCCTCTTCCTCCAGATCTCCGTATGCGGCCTTTGCGGCTCCCGCGCCGCAAGCCGCCGTATTTTTTACCCTGGCCGACGGCACGCGCCTGGAGGCTGTGCTGCGCCGCTCGGCGCGGGCCCGGCGACCGCGTCTGACGCTCACCCAGGCCGGGGATCTTCTGCTGGTGGTCCCGCAAACCCTGCCCCCGGCACGCATTGAGCAGCATCTGCCCCAGTTTTTGCCGTGGCTGGAACGGGCCTGGCGCAAGCAGCAAAGCCGCGCGCCCGTGGCCACGCTGCCGGAGCGCATTGTGCTGCCCCTGCCGGATCGGGAATATCTTCTGGAAATTGCCGGGGACTGGGCAGCAGGCCGGCGTCAGATCGCTCAAGCGGCTCGCGCCCCGGAACTCGCGCCCCCTCTGCTGCTCAGCGCCGGGGCGCGGCGGCTGCTTGTGCTGGAAGAACCGGGCCGTTTGCGCCTTTTCGGCTCTGTGGACGACCCGGCCGTTTGCGCCCTGGCCCTGCGCCGCTGGTGCCGGGCGACGGCCGCGCGCCTGCTGCCGCCCTACCTCGCTGCCCTTGCCGCGCAAGGCGGTTTTGCGCTGGCCGGGGTCAGCGTGCGGGATCAGCGCAGCCGTTGGGGAAGCTGCGCGCGCGTGCGCGCGACCCGGGAACAGACGCAAATCCGGGAGCGCCGCCCACCGGCGCGCAGCGGCTTTGCCGGTTTTCTGAGCGCCTTGCTGGGAGACAAAGAGCGCGAAGAATGGGCGGAAGCGCCCAAAACGGCGGGGCGCATCAGCCTGAACTGGCGGGCAGCCCTGCTGCCCGTGCCCTTGCTGGAGCACCTCTGCTGGCATGAGCTCTGCCATTTGCGGCAGATGAACCACTCCCCGGCCTACCGGGCCGAGCTGGCGCGCTTTTCGCCGCACTGGCCGGAGATGGAAAAAGCGCTGAACAAAGCCTGGCGCGAGATGCCCTGGTGGGCCCTGCCCGCCGCGCCGCCGGCGCGTTAGGGCGTGTTAGAGCATTTTGCTTTTAACTTTTTACATAGCCACAGGATTTAAACCATCCTTCAGCGTCTTTTTGTGTGATACAACTTAATGCTTTTCCAATGGACTTGTACAGTTCATCACATGTTTTTGCTTTCATACCCCGAAGTAATTGTTTCACTTTGCTCCACATCTTTTCAATGGGATTTAAATCCGGGCTGTATTCTGGAAGGAAAATATACTTGCAGCCTTTTTCCCTTATCAAGTTTTGGGCTGTTTTTGATTTATGGACATTCAAATTATCCATTATAACAACATCGTTAGCTTTAAGCGTTGGAAGAAGAAATTTTTCAATATAAGCATTGTACATTTTTCCATCCAGTGCCCCATCAAAAACAACACTGCAAGTCTCTCCCGTTACCCGGATTGCTGAAAGTATGCTTATCCTTTCCCAACGTCCGTCTGACGCATGATCATGGCAACGTTGGCCATCTCTGGCTCTGCCGTATAATCTCGTCATATTGGTTTTGGCACCGGTTTCATCAATAAATATCAATCTATTACATGAAGCTTTTTGCTGGAACAGTTTCCATTCCTCACGTTTCCTTCTTACATCTTCG